>JABSRF010000300.1 GCA_013215275.1 Oligoflexales bacterium
CCGTCAACACTGGAAGTCTTAGATAGTGCGTAACCTGCTGTAATATTGAAACTAAAATATCGGTCACTTATGATATACTCATATGAAGGATAAAGAAGGTGGTAAAAACAATCAGGATGGCATCCTGACCTTTATGGGCTTACTGAATATTCCCTTCTTTGGTCAACGAATATGGAAATCAGCAAGGGACTTTTTTGAAGGGGTGTTTTTTAAAACACTGTCAATCTTAGACGTAGTCAATGAGCCTCTCATCATCGGTATGAAGGACCTTGATAAACAGTCGCTCGTCAATAATGTGTTTATTTCCAAGAAATTTAGCTTCGACATTTACTGTGCCAACACTCCAAAGGCTTGCACAAGCAAGATAGATTCGATTCGTATCGAAATAGACTTGGCAGAAGCTGAGTAGTCATTACTTAGGGCTTGTGACGTAGGTACGGTAAGTTTTATTGCCATAGTAGTGAGTAGCAATAATTGTGATTTCGCTATATGCCTGTAAATTTGCCGGAAGGATCGAGGTCACATAATCACGGCCATCTGTTTTTCCTGAGTGAGGTAAGACGATGGTTGAGGCTGCAGGTGCCAGGCAAAGGTCTGGGCCTCCAAAGCATAATTCCATTTGAGCCACTTCTTCGCCAGAACCAACCCACTTGAGGGTGCCTGCGGCATCGGCCTCTACACCAAAGTTTAAATCTAGATTAGCTCGTAGACTTTTAGGTAGCAGTGGGTCATCCACACAATTTTGGATCTCATCTTCGGTAAGCCCCCGATTAAAAAACGCTTCGTTAATAATACAAAGGTTGGGAGATGGGGTCGCTGGGTTGCCATCATCATCATCGAGGGTCACTAAGGTCTCATATGAGGTGAGCATAGTTGGAGTGTCTAAAAGGTGCGTGAAAAAAAGCTCTTCAGCAAGAAAGGCACCCTTTTCCAGTCCATATTTCTCGATGAACCCTAAACGCATGTCCCAAAATGCAGCTGCGATGATCTGACCATTGAAATGCGGAGAAAAATTCTGAGCGTTTTCTGGGATGAAGTTATCCATAGTGAGGTTGGTATCGCATCTTCTTACAAAATCTGCCGGGTCATCTAAGAAAAAACCGTTCCCCAAAATTGGGTTGCCGCTAGCGTAGCAGCTGATGATATCACCAATGCCTTCAGAGAAAGAGGGGTCGGTGACACCGCTATTGTCTATACGAGGACCAGTATAGTCATCGAGAGCATGACCTAACTCGTGAGCAACGACACCAGCGAGGAGGCCGGTGCTCGCACAGGTTACCCCCTCAGAGAAAAACACCATAAATGGAACTGGCTGGTTGTCGAAGTTATCTCCAAAATAGAAAGCATTGCATTCATCGGGAGCATTCACAAAAGTGGCTATGGATGTATTTAGGATGGGAGCCTGGGCTGGAGTCAGGTGCTTCGTGATGAGCTGATAAGCCATCTGGAGCCCTCGAAATGTCGTAAGGCTCTGATCTTCGACCGGGGTGTCAGCCGCAAAAGTTGTCTCAGCACCAACGGTTGTTCCAGTAAGTGAAACAGCCTCAAAATTATTTGGGTTTAGGTTGAAGATTGCTTGGTTACTTAGATTTAAATTCGATCCATTAATGATTTTAAAACGCTCACCTTCCAAGGTAAGCTGATTAGGGTTGCTTCCTGGTTCAATGTCAGCGATTCCATCCCCATCAGTCAGGATGCCATCATCTGTAACAGGAAGAAAGGCAAGCGGGCTTGGTGATTTTTGCGCTTCTAAATAATTTCGTTTGTAACTCAATGAGGAAAATTTATGCTCAGCATGGGAACGATAGGTATATGCTTCAAGTAGATTATTTGTTCCAGCTGCCAGCGTGATGTTTACCATCTCTTTGGTCTCGGGCTCTACCACGTTCAATTGCCTAGCAAAATAAAACTTCATGCCTTCTGCGGTGATGCGTGGGTGAATGACTACAGAGGAAGAATGAACCTTTAGGCCTGAAAGACCTGTGCTGAGCTCAAGGTCAGTATCGGTTGGAAGTGGTTCACCTGCATTTGCTAGGGTGATGCGACCATAGGTTTTATTGTTGATTTCTCTTAGTCGATAATCGTCTTCGCCCAACTTCGAAAAAAAGAAAGCGATCCGGGCATGCTTCACTGGATTGCCTTCAAAGGAACGATAAAAATGCAGGGTTATTAAGTCATCTTTAGCTTTGGTTCTGAGTATGTTTCCTGTGTCTAGGTCATCAGCTGATACCTGCAAAACAGACTCAAGCTCCCCCAAGAATTTTAAGGAGTAGGATTCCAAATTTGCATAGGTAACCTTTTCCATCAGCTTAGTATTATAAAGGATCCTTGTCGTTTCATCTGAATGAGGAGATTTAAACTGGCGTATTACCGGTCCGCTGCTTAGGGAAAGAGAGGGGGTGGTCTCTTTGTTAAGGAAGGCTGCAGGCTGTTTCCCGCTTTTAAGCAGGGTGTCTAGTTTTTTTCTATTTTCCTGCTTAATCTCTTCTTTAGTCGCAGTTTTACGGCAGGACCATAGGTTTAGGCCAAGGAGCAATCCGAGAAAAAGTATCTTGTTATAAAGCATTCTGGGCTCCCGCATTGCTATTAACTTCTGTCACTGAATGGATGTCAATCAGTCCAGTGGTTAAAGGAGCTAGGCCGTCCCAATCCGTATCAGGAGTACGAGGAAGTTCCTCAGCTCCTGCATCTACTGACAAGAGAGCATTTTCAGCTTTTGCAACGATGTCAAGATACTGATCATCGTCTCCAGGAATAAAATCAACTTCAAGGTAAGAATTTATCGCATAATACTGTGGTGGCTCCGCATATTGCTGAAATGCTTGAAGCTGATCTGCAAGCTCCGATGTTGCATCAACTATGATCACTGCCGGGATCGAGGCTTCATCGATGTATTCTTGAATTTGAGCAGCAAGTGCAGCACTTGCTGTTGGTAGCGCTAAAACATGAAGGAACTGCTGATCATAACCACTGCGCTGAATAGCCCACCAGGTATTCTGTATCGTTTGCTCACAGTCATTACAATTTGCCGGAAGGTATTGGATTACAGCAGTATCTTTCTGTGCGCTGGTAAGCAGGGTGCAAATTGAGCTGGGATTTCCGTTTTCCTCAAACAATTCAGTGTGCCCGTCTACGACAAAGGCATCAGAAGTGAAAATTTCATCGTCAAAGCAATCTAATAAAAGCTCACCAGTATCTTGATTTTGGGCAGGTTGTGCTGGGTTGCCGTTATTGCCTGTACCATTGCCGCTGTTTTGTCGCACGCGGTCAGATTCTCCATCGGCCACCGTTCCATTTTGGGTTCTCGTTTTGATTGGTTTAGTTGGGGCAGGGCTTAATAAGACCCCATTGCAGGAGTAAGCTAAGGAGACGAGTCCAATGAGCAAACCCTTTAAACGCATAATCCACCACACATCATTCGTTAAAATCCGTCAGCACTTAGGGAGATGACTAAAAAATCACCCCTTTACTCTATATCGGATTTCAATGTTAAAATGTTCAGTAAATACTTTCAGGGTAAAAAAAACATTGAATCCTTGATAGATACCGACCTCATGTAAGGAAATATTTCGTAATATAGCTATAAAAGGGGCATTACATGGTAAGTCGGTGCGGCTGTGGGGAGGCATCACCCCTCCCTGAGCGCACAGATATATCGGTTTGTGGAGAAGGGAAATCAATTTATGGTCTTAAGCACTGTGAATTCCAAAGATTTTGGCAAGGTGTCCTTCGGGCATTTGATGGCTCAAATATCCCATTCCAGCACAAACAAGGCCAAGTAAGAATACGAGGGCCTTAACTCTTGTACGAATCGTCTCTTTTTCCATGCGAATAGCAATATTACTAGGGTTGGTCATGTGTGTTTCCTCTAAAATTACATGATCATTTCAATTTCTAGATTAGGGGGACCCTTATCGGAATATTAGAAAGAAACTTTAGCAATAAAAAAAATACATCAATTTCTATAATTATTAAAATATGTTGGGTGTATTTTTTTTAGAGAATTATAGCATCAAACACAATAATGGGAGATTAACTTGGCAAAAAAATGTTATTGGCTTGACGAGCCTCTCATTATAGGTAGCCATGAAAAGCCAGCTGATGGGTCCGTTTTAGTGATAGGGTCGGGAATCAGCGGAGTAAGCTGTGCTTACTGGTTGAGGCACCACGGCTTTACCGGAGTTAGCATTGTAGACTATGAGCTTGAAAAAGCTGCTAGCTTCAGGAATTGTGGGCATATCCTGACCGGCACGGTTGAATCAATGCAAGCGCTTGCTTCCATTCATGGCAAAGAGACAGCTAAAGAACTATGGCAGTATTCTTTGCAAGTATGCCTTCAGATTGAGGAGACGATTCAAAAGCTTGGCCTCAATTGTGAGTATGCCAAAAGTGGGTACCTTTGCATTGCGATTGATAAGGTTGAAGACCAAGAGCTTAGAGAATCCATCAAAATCCTGAGTGAACTAGGGTTTAACTCAAAGTACTATGAAGCTCCAAAAGTTGCTTCACTGGGGTTTAAGGTAACTCCAAATAAATATTCTACCCACTATTCATGTGTGATCAGAACGCTATATTTTGGTAGAAACGGATG
>JABSRF010000301.1 GCA_013215275.1 Oligoflexales bacterium
GTATCACAGGTTATCTAAAGTCGCCCTGCGAAGCGATGAAAATTTTTCTTCTGCACTTAATCTAGCAATCCGCCAATGCCATGCAAAGAAATTCATCGCCAAAGACATCTGCATGCTTGCCCATGCATCCAAAGGACTTTTACCTTTGCAAGCCCAGACAAAAGCCTATATTGCTTGAATTTGACCCTCCTTCACCAAATCTCCACATTCACGAGAAGGTTCAAGTTGATTAATGTTAGGAGGAAAGGGCAAGATTCCACTCACTGGAGTTGGTTTCAGTTTTAAGCTTAACAGCAAAGCTCGCAGAGGATTATTTCCCTTGGATAACCAAGATTTAAATAAACTAACCCGATACCTTGAATCCCATTTTTCGCAAGATATAAGCACTAAGAGGATCATCCCTCCTCGCACTGGTGAGTTAGAGGACTTTCCCGAGTCCATGCACTTAGGTTTAGTGCATGCTTTGAAAAAACTTGGGATAAGTAAGCTCTATAGCCATCAGTTGGAAGCTTTTGAGTCTATTAGTCGAGGAAAAGACACCGTTATCGTGTCCAGAACTGCCAGTGGCAAGACCCTTTCCTATCTGCTTCCCATCTTGAATCAGTATGTACGAAACCCAGACCAGCCATGTTCATGCCTTCTTATGTTCCCGACAAAGGCCCTATCGCGAGACCAAGAGGCAGGACTCACAAAAGTCCTAAAAAATGCGATTCCCAACAGGGCACTCCAGCTTGGAACCTTCGATGGGGATACCCCGCAAGCTGAACGTCAAAAGATTAGCCAAGGTGCCGATTTCATCCTTAGCAATCCAGATATGCTGCATGCGGGAATATTGCCGAACCACACTCGGCGTTGGAAAACCTTCCTATCACGCTTAAAGTACATCGTTATTGACGAAGTTCATACTTACCGTGGGGCGTATGGTTCCCACGTTGCAAATATCATTAGGCGCCTGTTAAGGGTATGTGCTTTCTATGGGGCCAAGCCTCAATTTATCTGCTCTTCAGCAACGATAGCCAATCCAAAAGAGCACGTTGGGCTCCTTTGTGATCGTGACTTTCATGAGGTGAGCAAGGATGGGGCACCCAGTACCTCACGTAGTTTTTATTTGATGAACCCTCCCTTAGCCGTCAATGAACACAAGCAAGAGCTATACCGCAAAGGCCCAGGTGCCCTGACGGTTCCCTTGCTCCGTAAAGCCACTCAGTTAGGCGTCAGAACCATCTGCTTTGTGAGAGCAAGGCAGGAAGGAGAACGCCTCTATCAAGCAGTCTGTAATGGCCTCAGCCCAATCTACCGCTCAAAGATTAAGCCATATCGTGGTGGCCTGCTTCCTAGTGAGCGACGCAAGCTAGAAAGGGACCTTGCGACTGGGCAACTCAATACGGTCATCACCACCAACGCGTTAGAGCTGGGAATCGATATAGGAGACCTACAGCTCGCAGTCTTATCAGGCCATCCGGGGTCGATTGCTAGCCTTTGGCAACAGGCTGGCCGCGTTGGTAGAAGTGGGCAAGACTCTGCTGTGATCTTCGTTGCGAAAAATACCTCCATCGATCAATACATGGTCAACCATCCCAGTTTTTTAGAAGATGCTCCGGTAGAAAACGCATGGCATTCGCCTCAAAACCCATATATTTTATTGCAGCACCTACCTTGTGCAGCTTATGAACGTCCCTTGAAGCGAGATGAGCCACTGCTAGGAGGGGAGAGCTTCCATGATGCTCTCGATATCCTCGCTGAGGAAGAAACGCTAATCCCCATGGGTGAGAGCTTTTGCTATGCTCTTGAAGACTACCCAGCAAAAGGGGTGAATATTCGGGGTATGACCGACTTCAATATCCAAATTGTTTGCGAAGGTAAGGTGATTGGGGAGATTGACCCCATCGGTGCAAGAGGGACTCTGTTTAAGGATGCAATTTACCAGCATCTTGGCAAAAAATTTCTTTCTCTCGACCTAAACTTAGACCAAAAGCTTTGCAAAGTCGTCCCCACTAGAGTTGACTATTACACCGAGGCAGTATGGCAGAGCACTGTTAAACACACTCAGATTGAGCAAAGCACTGACCAGAAAAACTGCAAGTTATCGTTCGGACCAGTCAATGTGAATAAACAACCAAAACTATACAAAAAAATCCGCGAAGGAAGCCTAGAAAATATCGGATATGGGCCCATTACTCTAACTCCTTTTATCTATGACACCACAGGCTTCAGCATGATCCCAGAAAGAGAATGGATCGAGGCCATGGACCAACAAGATAAAAGGTTACTCGGAGCAGCCCTTATAGGCCTGAGCTACAGCTTCAAACAGATCGCTCCAAGCATGTGTATGAGTGACCAAAGGGATATAGATACCGATATTGCTCTAAGCTCAGACTCCGAAAAGCGATGGAAGAGTGCTCTTTTCCTATTTGATGCCATGGAAGGGGGAGTTGGGTACGCTGAAAAGCTGTATGAAAATATAAACTCCTTGTGGTCTATCAGCCTAGATGTTCTACAAACTTGCCCTTGCAGCATGGGTTGCCCTGCCTGCATTCCGCCACTTCCTCCGGGGCTCGAAGAAAACGAAGACATGGAGCGTTTTCTTAAAGAAACGAATGCAGTTGTAGAAGCCAGTAAATCCCTTTTAACCTATTGCCTAAAACGAGTCATCGTAAAACCAGAGGTGCAACACCAAAATTTTGTTGCTCCAAGTTTGCAGGAGCCTAGGGCAGAAATTCCCCAGGATGTTGTTAGGCGTAAACGTCTGAAACAAGCTGCGTCAATCCTCAAGCAAAAAAGGAACCGAATTCATTGTTAGAGCATAGTTTCCTTCATTGTCGTGGTATAGCAAAGGCCACTGAAAAGCGTTTGCATAGTGCTGGCTTTTTACGTTGGGATCATGCATTAGAAGAGCCTAATAAGCTTCCTCTCGGACCTAAACGAAGGAATAGCTTTGTAGACGAGTTAAAGTCCAGTCAAGACGCTCTAAGGCAAAACAATATGCACTATTTCCTTTCACGTTTGCCCAAAGAAGAGCGTTGGAGGGTTCTAGCAGAGTTTTATCCTGACGCTTCCTTTCTCGATATAGAAACCACAGGATTCTCCCCTTACTCTGCAGATATCACCATCATTTCACTACTGCACCGAGGCAAGGTCCACCTATTTATTAAGGGACAAAACTTAAAAAAAATAATCGCTCTTTTCAGCGAAATTAAACTGCTTGTGACATTTTGTGGAAGCAACTTCGACATTCCTTTTTTACTTGAATCATTTCGATTCGAAAGCCTCCCCTGTCCGCATGTTGACTTGAGGTGGCAAAGTTATTACCTAGGCTGGACTGGTGGATTAAAAAAGATCGAACAGGAGCTTGGGTTCGCAAGGCCTAAAAAATACCAGGAAATGTCAGGCAGTGATGCCATTGAGCTATGGAGTCAGTTTTCCCACAATAAAAGCACAGAGATCCTTAAAAAATTGAAAGCATATAGCATCCTTGATGTCCTCTCACTGCAGTTATTGATGTTACACCTACTAGAAGAGAGAAACCCATGCTTTTCATTTCCGGAGTTAACGGGTCTAAAAAGTAATTTTTCTTCTCAAGACTATATTGAAGGCCTCTTGTCTTAAAAAACGTATCCTACCCATTTAAGGCAGGCCTTACCAGACGAATGATAAACTCTCGGCCTGGGCCTTTTAAGTAATAGCGACGAAATTTTTGGCCATCAAACCCTAAAGCATTTGGTTGATCCCAACTACAGAGCCCCATCATCTTTCCCTTTTTAGGGTGGTTTGCCTGGTAAGGAATATGGAAGTGTCCGACTATCCCATGGTCTGTGTTTAGTAAATCCAGCCACCGCTCTATATTCTGTAAAATTTTTTTATGGGGTACCTTAACCTCACTGCTTCGAGCCCGTGAACGCCTTGAAATAGAGAGGCAAAGTTTGTCCAAGCATGCTTGGGGCACCATTAGGCCTGCAAAACGAAACCAAAAGGATCGAGTAATTGCTAAATAGATATGATAATGCCAGGGCGCACCTAGGCGATCACCGTGAGATAAGCTCAACCTTGGCCCTTTTTCAAGCTCAATCTGAAAGTCTTTAGAAAGGACGAACTCGACTCCCTGCCATGCAAGCTCATTGAGAGAAAATTCATGATTTCCCTGCAAATAGATAACTCTTACTCCCGCTTTACATAAGCCTTCCAGTTCATTTCCAATTTTTCTAAATTTCTTTTTAAAGTAGCGACTTGCACCAAAGCAAAAATCAAAAATATCCCCTAAAAGAACAAAATACTTCACTTGATTGGTATCCAACCTAGCAATCAAGTCTAATAACAATTGCCCTCTGGAATCACCTTCTTCCGTAAGGTGAATATCTGATACAACTACCACAGAGTCTCGTATCTTTTCCAAAAAATCCCTCTGTATCAAAAGTTCGTTAAACTGCAAGAAGCCTAGCATTTGTAACTGTTTTCTCTGCCGAATGCAAAAGACTTCATCGTTAACAGAAGTTTCCATCAAAAAATGTCGTTTAGGCATAAGTGACCGATATTTTAGTTTCAATATTACAGCAGGTTACGCACTATCTAAGACTTCCAGTGTTGACG
>JABSRF010000302.1 GCA_013215275.1 Oligoflexales bacterium
ATCCGTTTCTACCAAAATATAGCGTTCTGATCACACATGAATAGTGGGTAGAATATTTATTTGGAGTTACCTAAGATGCTAAATTTACACCCTCATAATCTGTTTCGCCTAGTGTAATTAGAATGCTAGCAAGCCTAAAGTCAAGAACTGGCTTATGCTCATTAATTTTAGCTAGAGCAGGGCTTTTTCCATTATACTCAGATCCCATTTGGCTGGCTAATGAGAAGAGGGTTTCGTATGACCCAAGACTTACTGCCGCATGAGACTGATGAGTCTGCTCGACATAAGACTCAAGCCGCTTTATCCATCCATCTTTTAAGTCACGAGCCAGGAAGCGATTAAACCAACCATTAGGGCCAACTGCGCAATAATAGGCAGGTCCTGAAAAATCTAGTCGGTTACGTACTGTCCCTTGTGCGAGATAGTCGTCGCAATTACGAGCAAATTCTCGCAAAAAAAGAGGCTCACCAGCTTCATTCTTTGGCTCACTTAAATCACTGGTAAAGTAGACGGTGCTTAGTTGTCGTATGTTGTAACCCGTGACCATTGGATTATCCTCTACCTCTTCGAGAAGGGCCAAAGAGCCTTCAGTCAGGCTTAGTTCGCCATCAAGCACAGCATTAGCTTTATCGCTAAATGCTTTGGAAGCCGTTCCTATTGTATACGATTTATAGCCATGTCTAGACGCCTCACCGCCCATGTTACCTGAATGCAGGATACCAATAACCTCACCATCCTCATTGACAAACGGAGATCCGCTAGAACCACCAATGCAGAGGTTGCTTGTGTAAAAGATATCACCATCAGATTGGTACACAGTGGTGTCAGTCCACTTTTTTAGGCCGCCTTTTGGGTGCCCAATAAAGTACACCTGCTGTTCAATAAGATCTCGGCTAGACTCTTCTTTAATCGTTAAGTGACTTTGATTGAGCAATTTTGATCCATTTTTCCAGTCCCTAACTTGATGGACCGTTATATCTAGGACAGGGTCTACGTACCGAGGCTCAAGGTAGTATTTTCGTTTTTTATAATAGGAACCTTTTTGGAAGTCTTCGAAAATCTCAGCATAACAGCCAGCACGGGAGCAGTTATCGATACCGATGACATGATTGTTTGTTGCGAGCAGACCATCCTCAGAAATAAAAAAGCCGGTACCAGAGGCTCCACCAATTTCGATTTTTACGACTGCTTTAGATGCTTCTACTATTTTTTCAGGAGCTTCTGTTAAATGCTGGTAGGTATAAAATTCCTGTACATCCCGCATCTTTACCTGCTTTTCTTTTTTTACAAACCTTTCACAAGAGAATAAGGAAGGTACTAAGAGAACAAGTGCCGCATGATAAACTCGTTTCATTTTTTATCCTTGTATGAGTTGCTTAATGAATTTAGGTGAAAAAAAGCCTTGAGAAATCTATCTGTCTTTCGAACCACAGACTCTGTAGCGGACAAGATAACTCAGGTAAAGCACAAAAATCGGCATTTCAATTATATAGCTGCCGATAATGGCAAACCCTTTTTTTAAATAGCCAAATAGATGAAGCTCGTCTGAGAAAATTTGTTTGGCTGGATCAGGAAGGAAATCTGAGATCCCAAAGATAATGTGCTTAGTTCAGTTTATCTCTAAATTCAGATTAAGTGGTAAGCTTAATTGTCTGTCTAAAGAAAACACACGTCCCCGTCCTCACTGGCAGTTTCGAGAATATCTTTTCCTTTTAAAGTTTCTTCTGGGTCAAAGGTATCAAGGTTAAACTCCATAAAAATAGTGTCCGGACCCTCATCGAAAGGGATCACAAGTGAGGGTTGGCAGTATTTGGGGATGATCTCCATATTTTTAGAGTAAAAGGTTGTTGGAATGCTAATTCTGGTAGAGATTCCATCCGTGAAGCAACTTTTGAAATTACCAACCACTAGATTGCAGATCTCACTCATAACATCCCATACTTTGTTACGAGACACCTCCTGCTGGCCTGAAACCCTTCGGTAGAGATCTGCAGCAAATTGGTAAGGAGTTGAAACAATGATTTGGCCATTTAAGTGATCACCTTGGATAAAGGTCATAGAAAAGGTGTTGCAAAATAACTTGTTAGAAGATCTTAAAAATGGGGTGCGTGGTGAGGCATACATCTTAAAGGAACGGCGTAAAAATTTTTCGCATGCATCGGTGAAAGAGTCTAGACGATCTTGGGGATAAATATGCCCAAGTACTTTTTTAGAAAGAGCCTGAATCATCAGGTTTTTAGAGTCCAGATGC
The DNA here is from genome assembly GCA_013215275.1 of Oligoflexales bacterium. Taxonomy (GTDB): domain Bacteria; phylum Bdellovibrionota_B; class Oligoflexia; order Oligoflexales; family Bog-1112; genus JABSRF01. Next base: position 2,252 of record JABSRF010000302.1, read on the forward strand.
TCAATAATGACCTTTGGTTTGGTGTTTTCGAATTTGGGCTTCTTCTTTTTTCTACCATCAAACCATATCGTTGTGAGCCGTGGGTTAGCATCATTCACCTTGTCAATAATGTCAGTGCCATATCCGTTTTCTTTGCAGTAATCTGAGCAAATGAGGACGGCAGAAATCTGATTGGACCGAGTAATCGTATTGATGAGTTTGTCGGGCTCTGAAGCTATGACAAGCTTAAAATTCATTTGCTTGAGGGCCTCTGCAAGCTTTGCAACTCTTCCTTCTATGTTATCGAATATCAAGGCATACTTGTTGATGAACTTCATCGCTGCTCCCTATCAGAAGGATTTTCAAAATTTTACCCATCTTCGTAAAGCCCCCTCATGCAGGGAGGTTTTACAGACTCACTGAAGGGAGGAGGGTAAGGAGCTCCTTCCAGTGTTGTTGCGGTGGGTTTCTCCAATATTTTAGCATCGATTTTAAGCGGCCAGCAAAGTATGGGTTTCTTTTCACCCATCTTCTTCGAGTTTGGAGGACTGAAGGCTAATAGTAACTTTGAGTTTCGCTTTGCTTTATTGTATGAGTGCTGGGTTTTCGATTTTGGAGTTAGCGGATAGGGATTTTAAGTATGAGCGGTACCAAAGGACTGCGCCGAGGGATGTCAGCACCATGGCCATTCCTTGGCCTACAATGACCCCTTTTGCTCCCCATAAATAGCTTCCTAAAGCAACTAGCGGCAAAAAGCCGAAGCCTACTTTGCTAAAGTTCACCACGGTAGCGTAAGTTGCGCGGTTGGTATTATTGAAAGAAGCATTTATATAAAAGATAATTCCATCAAAAAAATTAAATAAGCAAATGCCATTGCAAAAAAACAGTAAGAGTTGGGATGCAGCCCCATCGAGCTTGAATGCATCCACCAGGAAGGAACCTGAAAAGTATAAAACTACGCTTATCATGAGGGAGTAGACAGCTAAAAATGTTGAAGAATCTAAGATAATTGCTTGTAAGCGGGTCCATTTTTTTGCGCCGAAGTTCTGCCCAACAATGGGACCTATTGCTCCGCTTCCTGCATAGTTGACAACGAAAGCTAAGGTTGTCAGCCTGCCAATAATGGACATACCTGCTACAGCCTGATCACCATAAACTGCCATTTGAGTGGTGATATAAGCTTGCCCAACTGGACTTGCTAGGTTGGTCAGTATTGCAGAGCTGGCGATGCTTAAGAAAGCCTGCAGTCTGCGATAAACAAGGTCCAATCCGGTAGCCTTAGAACTTTATAGCGCTTTTGAAGGGGGATAAGTGCTGTAATGAGTACAGCCGCTCGCGAGATAGGTGAAGCCCACGCTGCTCCAGCAACATCAAGATCAAATCCAAAAATTAGGATGGGATCCAAGATCGCATTGACGACTCCTCCGACAATTGTGGCCATCATGGACAAGCCACCCTCTGCATAGGCTCTTAAAGTGGCCATGCATAACATGGCACAAGCGATGATAGGCACTGAGAAAAGCATGATATTGAGATAGGTGTGCCCCAAGTCTTTAGCTAAACCTTTTGCGCCCAACATAGACAGTGCAGTATCTTTTGTCAAAAAGACCAAAATACTTACCACAATGGTGATGATGCTGCTTACTATAAGGCAGTGAACAAAATAGCGTTTAGCATCATCTTCGCGCTCAGCCCCAACGGCACGAGCAGTAAGTGCTCCAACGCCGATGCTGAGTCCTATGCACAATGCTGTTGTTATAAATAGGATGCTACCTGCATAACCGACTGAAGCAGCAATTTCCACCTCACCCAATAAACTAAGGAAGTAGATATCAACAAAGTCAACGAAAAAGATCGCCATTAATCCCACGGAAGACATGCTAGTCATAGATATTACATGCCTTAGTACGGATCCTTTGGTAAATCGGGCGGTATCATTTGACAAAGGGATCTCCTTTATGTTTGCTCTTGATTAGTTCCACATAGAAAAGTAAAAGGTTCTAATCCTATTCTACCCATCTTCGATGATGCCTCCTTGAAGTAAGGACTTAATTATGAACTACGGTGAATGCTTAGTTTACGTTTAGTAAATATCCGCAGCTGTATCATTTGTACTATTATCTCGTGTTTAAAATAAAGAGGCATTGCACTAAGGTGTTGAATATTCTCACGAAAGTTAAAAGTGTTTGTTTCGACGTTCTTTTTTTGTAAAAGGTAGCCCGAACGGAAGGTTCCATTGAGGAGCTTCAAAACTTTTTTTGATTTTCAAGGGATAATTAGTCGCTGTAGCGAAATATAAAATACCTTTATTTAAAGGCTTTTGACTTCATATAGCTCTTTACTTACTTT
>JABSRF010000303.1 GCA_013215275.1 Oligoflexales bacterium
AAAAAATCCAGCCAAAACGTGCTAAAGCGAATATTTGGGGGATTGGCGATTACATTTCGCTACAGCGACTAATTAAACCTCGTTACTTTATGAAATCTGGGAGCAAAACCTACCATTAATGTCATATTTAGGCATCAAAGCTTAGCTCTGCAAACGAAGAGATTGTCTTCTCATAACCAGAGTCTGTGGTTCCTGGGCGTACTACATGGGCAGTATTCATACCTGCAGCTCTAGCAGCATCTAATTCTTCCACCACATCTGAGAGGAACAGGATATGATTCGGATTTGTTGCAAGCCTTTGGCTAATTTCAGTGTATGACTTGGTTTCTCGTTTGTGCCCGACTTGGGTATCAAAATAGGCACACAGGTAGGGACTTAGGTCTCCATGCTCAGTATGAGAAAAAAGGAGTTTCTGAGCTCCTACCGAACCTGAAGAATATATACCTAATTTAATTCCCATATTCTGCCAGTTTTGAAGAGCTGTGAAGACATCTTCATAGATATGAGAGGTGTATTGGCGCGTTTCATAGCCTTCTCGCCAGATATAGCCCTGCAATGTCTTAAGAGGGCCAATTTTACGATCTGCCTCTATCCATTGGCATAGCCTCTCAATCACTTGGTTTAAGGAGTCAGCAGGCTCTCCTTCGTCCTGCATGATCGTTCTGGTCTCATCTAGGCAAGCTTTAACTTTTTCATCGTGCTGATTACGCTCAAGAAAAGCTTGCATGTTTTTCTTTGCATAAGTGAATAGGGTCTCATGAACGAAGTTGATCGATGTGGTGGTGCCTTCTATGTCCATAAGCAGATAAGCTGGCTTTTTCATCAATAAAATACCCCAATTTATAGTTTATATTAAATTACACTCAATGGTGTTAGTTGAAGGACCTGACTTGCAAGCATGACTGTAGCCTTCTGCCTGCCTGCGTTTGGCGATGATTTCAATCTCGGCGATTTCAACCCGATAACCTTTATAACAAAGCGTCTAAGTCCTTACCTAGCCGGGACTTAAAGCGAGGAGTGTAATATGTACAGTAACTTAACTCACAGCAAGCGTCTTTTAACGATCGCTATGTTTCTATGTATCCTTGGGATCATTACATTAGCCGATATTCGCAGCAATAATTTTCTAAATTTTTCTGCAAATAAAAATCTTGGGGAGACATTTGAAAACCTAGTTCTTTCATATGGCAAGGGAGAGTTGACCGGTGATGAGACGGTTACTCAGTTCAATCAAAAAGCGATGAAAATGATCCAAAATCATCATTTAGTCACTAGCTCAGGCTTGACTATACTGCTGACCTTAGCCATCTCAATTGGTTTGAGCCTAGGCCTACTACTTTTTATGGTGGTTGGTGATAGGCGCAAACAAAAGAATCAGGCTGGTGGAAGCTGGAAGCTTGACAAAAAACTTGATGAATTGCAGAACTATCAAATTATGGCACTAAGTCAAGTTATTTCGGACGTTAAGGATAGCACCCAATCGATCGAGCAGTTGATCAAAGAGCCTTATCAAAACCTTGGTGACCTTTTCTCAGAACGGGTTGAAAATAATCAATACCATGTGGTTTTAGAGTTATATAGTCAGATTAAGGTCCTGAATAAGGAATTGCAGGTGATCAAAAACATTATCAAAGACTCCCAAGAGCAAATGATCACCCTAGTGTCCCAAACAAATGAAAACACAATCCGTTCGAGTGCAAATCGGCTTGAGTGGAATACCTTATCTCATAACCTTAGAAATCTGAAGCATGGTTTTGCCTCCTTTAATAACTCAATGAATCGCTTAAAGGGTGGATGTAGTCAAAGCATCAAACTTGTAAAGGATGCATTGAAGTCTGAAGGTTTAATCTACACAAAGGCAAATAAGATCAAACAACAGCTTCACTCGTTTATTGAGCACTCTAAAACTGGTGAGCAAATGGTGAGTGAAATTAGTGAACAAATTGACCATAGTGAAGAGGATGTCAATGTCTCCTCGGATTTAGTGAGGCTCCTCTCTGAGCGAGCCGAAGAGATTGTCAATATCATTGATGTGATCGATGATATTGCTGAGCAAACCAACTTGCTTGCACTGAACGCCTCCATTGAGGCTGCACGTGCAGGAGAGCAAGGTCAAGGGTTTGCAGTCGTCGCTGAAGAGGTCAGGAAATTAGCTGCTCGCTCATCCACAGCGACTAGCTCCATTACAGAACTGTTATTGACCATTCAAAACGAAGCTGAGTTGGCCTCGGCTAGGCTGAATAAAGGAAAAGAGACGGTAAGGGTTGCAAATATTTCCATAACTGAGTTTGTAAAAATCTATAAGAACTCGATCAAGGATACCAAGATTGGTTACCTTGAAATTAGTGATCTTTTTCAGCATTTTGAACGTTTGCTGAATATGGTTTCCGATGTTCTTAAATCAGATAATGATCTTGAAAGATCCATTGGAAACTTATCCAAATCTGCTGCCGATATGTCATCTGAAGCGAACAAGATCCTCGAGCATACTAATCGTTTAACGGTAGATTGCGAGCGTGTCACCAGGATGCTCTCACGCCAGTTTATTAGCTTGACCCATAGTGAGCAACTGATTAACTCAGGCCATCAAATGCTCGAGAATGTCTCTGAGCAAGCAAGTGATGTTGCTGAGAAATCAAGCGCCTTGCGGAATGATCTGAAAAAATCATCCACGAAAAATGCTTATGTTCCAGGGTCTAACCTTTATGAGGTCAACAAGCGCTTGGCAATTTTGCAAAACACATCTGAAACCTTAGAGCAGGTATTACAGTCATATAGCCCTGAGGCGGAAAAATCTGAGCAAACAAAAACCCTTGAAAGTGAATCTGAAGGGAGCGGAGGTGGTGAACGAGAGGGATCTAACGGAGAGGAGATTTCACAGCCAGTGATAGAGTCCGCCCATGAGGAGCTCCAAGGAGATCGAGAACCGAGCGTATCTGGTGAAGATACCGAGACTCAAAACGCGAGTTAGATAGTATATGGGATTTAATATAAGTGATAAAACATTATCATCTCGCTTAAGACGTTACTTATCGAAGGCTAAAAAGGAGGAAACAAACTCTTTATCACGCTTAGCTTCGGGCACAGTCTTTGTCCCAGAAGACCCCAAGCCAGCTGAAAGAGCAATTGCAGAAAAAATGGAATTTAGAATTAGAGCCCTCACAGCTTCAAAGCGAAACATTAATGATGCCATGTCTCTACTGCAGACTGCAGAGTCATCTATGGCGGAAATAAATAATATGATCACGAGAATGAAGGAAATCAACATTGCTGCAGCAAGTACTACCGTCAGTGATCAGGAACGTCGTTACTTGTTCATAGAGTATGAAGCCCTTCATGATGAGATTAACCGTATCACCCAAACAACTGAATTCAATGGCATACCTGTTTTAAATGGCTCATCCGAAAATGCTCCCGAAACCCTAATCTTTCGGGTAGGTGATCCTTTTAGGGGAGAGGATGGTGATGATATCAATACGATAAAATTTGAAGGGTTTAATACAGTCGACACTTCTACTACATCCTTGGGACTTAATAGTGCGAGCGAGCTTTTGGAAGATTCAAACGATGAAGAAGGAATTGAACTGGAAGATGTCGAAGAAATGCTTCTACCCGAAGATGATGAAATTTATGCAACGGTCTATGATCAGGCCATTGCTGGCCTTGCAACCCAGAGGTCAGTTTTTGGAGGCCTACAATCTCGTCTTAACCGTGCGTTAGACTATATTGATGTTTATCAAGAAAACATCTCAGCCGCTCGCTCAAAGATAACTGACACCAACTATGCTGAGGAAGTTACCAATATGGTTGAGGCTAAGATAAGGTCCCAAGCATCCACGGCCCTGCTGGCACAAAGTAATGTGCAAAGTAGCCTGACCTTGCAGCTGCTCAATGCAACCCTGTGACCTGGCTTTAACTGACTCCCTCCAAGGTGCATTACGGGTAGCATTATAGCAAACTGATTGCCAAACCTTGAGAAGGAATTGCAGCCGGTGTGTATAAATTACGCAGGCAGCGAGGGAATGAAAATACGCGAAGATAAGCAATGTTAGTTTGGTCGTTGGGTGCACCAAAATCTTTTGTTCCTAAAATTAGGAATTCGGTTATCTCAGTTCTATTTTTTTAGGCCGATGTTGATGAAATACTGAAAATAAAGTAAAAAAATGCAATGCATTCTGTGATAAGCTTTCTCAATTTCAATATCCTCTTTCAGTAGATTATTTTCCAGAGAAGCTTATCTGTGTCCTGCACCATTAGGTCCAATATGATCTTATGAAAATATAAGCTCCGTCTGGTCCAAGGCGATTACACTAAATCAATCTGGAAGTAAACTAAATCACCCTTGGGGGGTATATTGCGATTAGATTTGGGATACGTCTGTTGTGAGATGTACTTGATACATCAAAAGGTCTGAAATTGGAATAAAAATATTATTAAATTTAAGGGTATATGGTTTTTATGCCTGTTCCGCTGTTTTATCTGCCAACGCTTTTGGAAAATAAAAAACTTGAATTCAATAAGAAAATGCAAAATTAATCTTGCCGTCCAAAATTCAAAGAAAAATTGTACTTGAAAAAA
>JABSRF010000304.1 GCA_013215275.1 Oligoflexales bacterium
TTTCGAGTTTGAAAGGGAAGCAGTTAATGAGAGTTCCATTTTTAATTATGGTTTTATTATCTCGATCACCTATGATCCACATATTTTTTAAATTTCGGATCCTTTCTAAAAATCAGATGCAGAGGATCTACTCCAAATGTCTTTGGATTAAAGGTAATTTCATCGATATCCTGTTTAGAAAATTTCATTTTTAGGGTCGTTAGGCCCACCAGTTTATTACTCGGTAAGATATCATACACTGTGGATCGTCCCAGAAGCATCTGGAATGCTTGAAAATCACCTTCGGTATTTTCAATCTGTTTGAATTGCTTGTTTTTCAAAGGCCCATCAAGGTCTCCTTAGGAGTATCCCCTGACCACTAAGACACCTTTGTCTGAAAGATCAGAAAATTTCTTCCATTTAATTGGTTTTGATTTTAAATGAAAGAAAACATGCTCTTGATCAATAAAAGGCTCTGTATAATAAAAGTGCTTTTCTCGCTCATCATTCTTCATCCATAGTGAGGAAGCGAAAACCTCGTGGCCTGATTTTGCCCCTTCAAAACCTCTTTTCCAAGGAGCCCACACATACTCGACCGTAACATCGACATTTGCGAAGGCCTCACTGATAATGGATAACGCAACGCCCCCTCGCGGCAAGTTTTTTGAACTATATGGCGGCCATTCACCGCTAAATATTTTAAGGGGCTTGCTGTAGGCACTAGAAATCGATGCTACATATAAACAGATCAAAAATAAGTATTTCAGCTTCATATTACACACGCAAAAAAAAGTGATAGGATACTTTAAAATCCTATCACATAACTTTTAAATGCAAAAAATTTTTAGTCTTTTGAAACTTAGCGAGCCTTAAGCTTGCTCTGCTTTTTTCTTGCGAAATAGTGCCTCAAAATTTACAGGAGCAACATATAGAGGAGCAAAGCCACCTTTGATTACAAGGTTGGATATAGACTCTCTGAGGTAAGGATAAAGTAGATCGGGGCAGAAAACTTGTAGAAAGTGATCTAGTTGATCATTGCTAAAGTTTCTAACCGTGAAAATCCCTGCCTGCTTAACTTCAGCGATGTAAGCTTCTTTATCACCGAGTTTGACGGTAACAGTCATCATCAAAGCAACCTCATGAGCTTCCTGACTCAAGATTTTATGCTCTTGATTGAGGTCAATCGACACCTTAGGCTCCCACTTCTGCTGAAAAATCTCTGGGGCATATGGTGATTCGAATGAGATATCCTTTACATAAACATGTTGCATCTCAAACTGAGGCTTATCAGATTCGGTTCTTTTATCTGTGTTTCCAGTATTCACGAACAACCTTCCTTGGCAAACATTCCATGATGGACGACTATCATGGGCCATGTAAAAGAACTTGTCAAGAACTAGCATTTTAGAAGCGAGTGTGGAAATATAGGAGCTAATTTTTCAGCACAAGCCATGCTGCCTTTTAGATTAGGAAACCAAGCCCCACTTCCAAGATGAGGTGGGCAGACTCAACATTGTCAGCACTGAAGACCTTAATATCATAATAATTATCGCGAAACACATACTCTTTATGGGACACATCTAGGAGGCTTCTGCGTAGACCTGCTTGAATATCAAGAACAAACCCCTGGCTCCAAACGAACTGATACCCCCCTAAAAGGTCTAAATCTAATTGATTCAAGTCCAGCGAGTCTTTGTCATCCACTTGGTAACCTGATTCGCTTAGCTCCAGCTTTTGTAAACCAACACGCCCTCGGACTAAGACGGAGTTACTATCATAGCTTGAGTTATAAAAAGACGTGTTTAACCCTGCACCAAACCCCTTAGCACGCTCCACTTCATACGCTGAATCTCTGCCATAGCTGTTTGTGCTAACATGAGCACCGATACTCCATTTTGGCAAAAAGTGGTATGCAAGTCCCAGCTGACGAGTTCCACTCCTTGAGCCTGTGACTAGCTGAAGGGAAGGATGAAGCCTAGGCTTAGAATCCATGGAATAAGAGGTGCCTGCAATCAAGAGAGCAAGCTGAAGTGTTATCGTCAGAAATGAGAGAGCAGTGCATTTTTTCATTTTTTGTCCTGTTTTCACTAGTGTTGGGAACGTACTTCTGGCTAACGCACTTCGCTACCAGAAAAAGAGCACTTTCGCAAGAAGTAAATATGGGGCTTAAAAGATTATATAAAAACAACTTTTCAGCTATAATGAAATTATCACTAAAGCCACATCAGGAATTTTATGCAAATCGCACGCAAGCAGTTTCAGGATTTGCTGAAACAGTTAGCAATCCACAAGACCTCTGCCTTAGGACCCATACTGATAGTAAGCTTGATAGTAAGCGCTGTTTTCATGACGTTTTCTTCACTTCATCCCTTCATTGGCCAACCGTCAATAAGCTCCAAAGTAGAAGTTTTAGTGATAGTCCTTGTCCTCACAGCAATCATTCTGCTGGCATATTTCTTTTTCCGACATGTGCAGTTCTTAAACCAAAAAATTTATAGACAAGAGCAGACCATCAAGCAAAGACAGATGCTTCTTTCAAACTTAAGCCATGAAATTAGAACTCCCTTGAGTGGAATCATTGGAATGATAAGCCTTTTAGAAGGGGTAGGAGAGAGGGAGTCAAAAATTGGCACCTTGGAGTCCATTAAACTTGCTAGCACTCACCTTCTAGATCTGGTCAATAACATCTTAGACTATTCCAAACTAAAAGAAGGCAGCTTGAAGCGAGAAAAGAAAGTCTTTAATATCGAAAGGCTGATCCTTAATCAGTTCAAGATCCTAACAATAGAAGCTGAAAGGAATCAGGTCGACTTTGAACTTAATATCAGCCCAAAATCGGAGCGTTATTTAAAGTCTGATACCACTAAAATATCCCAAATTTTACTCAATCTTCTCAGTAATGCAGTAAAGTTCTCTACAGGCACCAAGATAATTGTTTATGTGGATACTTTTTCTCAAACTGACTTCCAGATAAAACTTCAGATAAAGGTAAAAGACTTCGGCATCGGTATTGCAAAATCTGCACAGAGAAATATTTTTAAGCCATTTATTCAAGCAGAAACGACAACAAGCCACGAATACGGGGGATCTGGTTTAGGTTTGGCTATCTGCTCACAGATTTGCAAACTGATGCAGGGTCATATCTGGTGTACAAGTGAAGAAGGGAAAGGCTCTACCTTCGGTTTTGCGATAGACGTGATCAAGGCAAGCAAAGAGGAGTACCTAAGATTTCAGAGCCAAGAGACTATATACCCAAAAGATTCGCGAAAAAAACCTCGATTGCTGCTAGTAGAAGACGACGAGGTAAACTTAAAAGTCGCATCAAGAATGCTCGATAAACTCGGACTCAAACATGAAGTGGCTAGAAATGGGGCGCAAGCACTCAAGAAGGCACAGGGGGAAAGTTTTGATATTATTTTCATGGATATCAATCTTCCACTACTCGATGGCTTCGAAACCGCTATGAAAATCAAGCTTGCATACGGACATAAACAATTAAAGATCATTGCAATGACCGCACGTTCTATGGTTGAGATCGAGGATTCTCTTAGTCAAAGTGAAATGGATGATTACCTTTTAAAACCCTTCTCAATCGACAAGCTTGAGGAGAAAATAAGTAAACACATGCCACTATAAAGTTAGGAATCTTCTCCATTCATGGTGGTGTTCCTTCAAACCCTTTATCTTCGAGATTGTCTAACCACGGATGCTCCGCACCCGCGTGACAATGACAAACTTATCAGGCATTCTGAAGCTTCAAATAGAGCTCTTTTTGCCTCTCAAACCAAACCCTTAAAGGTAAGGAAAGGTCTTCGCTTTTTACACGGTCCATACTAGCACCTAAATACTTGACGATATTAGATGAAATGGCCTTCATCAGCCGTTTACGTGCTGGCGTTCCCCATGCTTTTTGAGAGTCTTTACTGAGTAAGTCTGCTGCTGCTAAGCGTATATCATGTGGGTAGACAAACTGGGGAACCATGCGGTAATAGACATCGCTGTTGTCCCAAGTTCCACTTACAAAATCAACATTAGACTCAGGAAGGATAAAAGCTTCTGCAATACTTCCGACTGCAAGTTCTAATTGAGCTTTAATTCCGTCAGCAAGTGGATACTCAAATGCTGTTGATTCTAGATCAAATGAACTATCGCTAATCGCATGGATCATTCCTTTGAGCGTCAATCGAAATAGTTTTTCCATGGCTTTTGCACCTTGACGCTTAATGATCGCAACTTCATCTTCAGAAAAACTATAAGCCCTTCCATCTGCTCCGACGAAGGAATAAGCTCCATCAGTTAGATCGATCCAACGATGGATTGCTTGTTTAACCCAGCCCTCTGAAGGTGTGCTAGCAAGGGTGCTCGTTTCTTGTTGGCCAAAGCTCAATTCAGCAAATAGCTCATCCATAGCACTGCTAAATCGATGAACTTTTTTAGGGGCCATCCCATAAGTTGATTATTCGTAAAAAATCTATAATTCTGTCTAGTCCCTAATCAGGTGACCTTTATAATGGCATAATTTTCAAGATTTTCACTGGATACATGAGCAAATTCACCATATTTTTGAATTTTTCT
>JABSRF010000305.1 GCA_013215275.1 Oligoflexales bacterium
AGACCGTCAACACTGGAAGTCTTAGATAGTGCGTAACCTGCTGTAATATTGAAACTAAAATATCGGTCACTTATGGGGACAAGCTAATTATCATGGGAGTCTTTTTTCGTGCTTAATGAGAAAGCTAGTCTTTTTCATCCTATATTATGTTAAAATCGAAAAATTGCGTTTTAATTTGTAGCTTAAACAAGGGGCGTTTTTATGGGCAATGCTTTATCAAACCTCGTCAAGTTGCTGCAAAACAGCCCTATCGAAGACTTCCAGAGTATTCTTGCGCAAGCCAAAGTCACTGCTAAGGATGTTCAAGGTCACTGTTTTTTCAGTGATCAATACTACACCCGTAACTTAGTTTGCGCTGATAAGCACTTCGAGCTAATTGTTTTATGCTGGAGGGGTAAGCAACGGACTCCTATTCATGATCATAATAACTCAGAGGGGTGGTTAAAGGTTGTTGAAGGTAAGGTGACTGAAACTATTTATGAGTGGGACAAAATTCTCAAGAAAGCCAACTTACAGAACACAATTTCCCATGTTGAGCTTGAACCAGGAGGTACAAGCCATGTGAATGATGATATGGGGGTTCACACCATTTGCAATCCAAGCACCCAAGACAGCATAACTCTCCATTTATATGCCCCTAGGATTGAAAAGTGTCACTATGTGGATACAAAAAATGCATCTATCAAAGAGAAAATTTTAGGCTTTTATTCCATAGCTGGGAAGCCGCAGGCAGACAGCTAATCTATTTTATGTCTTTGAGCGTGTTTCCTAGGCCTCACACTGCTCGAAGTGTGTACCTTAAACGTCCTTAGGTGTCATGAAAACTTACTATTTACACAGCAAATATCGAGCGATCGGATACTTTGAAAAAGATATTTTTTGCAGATATTAAGCACTGCTTTAAGCAATCGGTTTGGAGCGGCTACTATATTCCCTTTTATTCAAAAAATAACTGAGTTATGGTGGTGGACTGTTCTGAATTCCGGTATGCGATTAAAGAAGGGACTATGAAAATTGATTATCTGCCATTATTAACCATGTTGATTTTGATTCTTTTTAGCAATTGTAGTCAAAGTATTCAAGATCTGCATTATGGTGCAGAAAAAGAAGACACCCTCAGTTCGAAGCCAAATAACAGCCGTGGTCACTTGCTAAGTGACTATGAGTCGAAGAAAGAGATTGAATCGGTAAAATCTAATCAAACACGAGATGATAATTTTTTTGACTTGAACCCTTGGGTAGACAACAAGGATGTACAAAGGTGGATTAAATATTATCAAGGTCGTGGAAAGTATGGCTTAATTGGAGCTTTAAAACGCGGAGAAAAATACAGGCCTATGATTGAAGCTGTCTTCCTCGATCGAAACCTTCCGGTCGACTTCTATTACCTAGCCTTGATCGAAAGCAGTTATGTGAGCCATGCACGATCCCATGCAGGAGCAGTGGGTATTTGGCAGTTCATGCAGGCGACTGGCAAGAGCTACGGCTTACGGGTTAATCGTTATGTAGACGAGCGTAAAGACCCGATCCGCGCCACTGTGGCAGCTGCAAATTACATTGCTGATTTACATCGAGTCTTCCAGTCCTGGTTTTTAACATTATCAGCATACTCTTCAGGAGAGGGCCGTGTTTTAAGAGCCATCATGAGAAAGGAAACTCGTGATTTTTGGAAGCTATCTGAGAGGAAAGCCCTACCAAGAGAGACTCGAAACTACATACCAAAACTTATTGCAGCAATTTACGTAGCACGGCACCTTGAGGCAAATGAGCTTGCAGGGTGGAAGACAGAGTTTGTTCCTCCGTTGCAAGGAGTGAAGGTAGCTTCCGGTGTGAGCCTCAATGAGATTGCTAGGCATGCTAAAATACCAGTCAAAAATATTAAACAGTACAACCCTCACCTTTCGCGAGGAGTGATTCCTCCTGGTACTAGTAGCTACCAGTTGTGGCTGCCAAAAACCTTGGTGAACTCCTCCCTGGAGTTGGCGATGGTGAAATTAAGGCCTGCCAGTGGAGCTAGGTCTTACAGGGTGAAAAGAGGTGATAGCCTTTATGCCATAGCTCAGAGATTTGGAACCTCCGTAAGATCCTTGAAAAGAGCAAACAAGATGGCACGAAATAGAATTTTTACAGGTCAAGTGCTGAAGATCCCTGCAAGCAGCTAGAGAATTAATCTGAAAGTTCGATAGATAGAAATTGTTAATGTTGCAGGTTTGCTTGCTTTATGCTGAGGCCGGCAAATGGTATCCTTTGCGGTATGAATATCTTGGGGGTGTGGGTGCCTGACAGATATTTTTTCGCAGATCTGTGACCCTACTAGGTTTATTTGTGTTTCATAAACATAGCACATGCGTTTCAGGTTAGACTCTTACCAACCGTCATGACACCCCTCGTTGGCGGAGAGGTCAAACATAGTCACTGATAGGCAGTTGAGGGTAAAAAAGCCTCTTCATGAAAAGTTCGGTGAGGCTCTCCTTTTAAACTGCTGAAGATAGGAGCTTTTGATGTCAGAGATAACGCTATACCATTATTATCGCTCAACATGTTCTTGGAGGGTTCGCTGGGCACTCCACTATAAGGGAATAGAATTCACACCAGTAGCCGTAAACTTACTAAAGGGAGAGCAGAAGCAAGACTCGTATGCGCAGTTAAATCCGATGTCCTACGTGCCTAGCCTTAGCATCGACGGAGAAACTTACAGCGAGTCAATGGCGATCCTTGAATGGTTAGAGGAAATTCATCCAGAACCTAAGCTGCTCCCTCAAGACCCACCCTCGCGTATGCGGGTCAGGCAGCTATATCAAATCATCGCTTCTGGAACACAGCCGATGCAAAATTTGGCTGCTCAAAAATATTTTTCTGGAGACAAGAGCAAGCAATGGGAGTATGCAAGGCATTGGATTTCAAAGGGCTTTAATGCCTACGAAGCCTTGCTTCAGCAAACAAAAGGCAGTTTTAGTTTTGGCGAGTCTCTCACTTTAGCTGATATTTGCCTGATCCCGCAATGTTACAACGCCCTGCGCTTTGGCCTCGAAATTGATCAATTCCCCTTGATTTTTGATGTTTATAAGCGCTGCCTTAACTTGGAGCACTATCAAAAATCCCTGCCAGAAAAGTATCAATGATCAATCGCATAATTTCCGGTATTTTTTATATAAGAAATAAATAAATAAAATTTCTATTTATGTGTTCCGATGGTGAGATACGTTTCACCCAAAAAAAGTGAGCATTTTTCCTATGACGAACTCTTCCAAGATTCGCACTATGTTGGCGACGGGATATATTTTCGTCCTTTTATTTTCTTTGCCGTGTCTAAGTCCCGCGCTTGCAAGTATTGAGAGTGATGGTCTTCAATGGCCGCAAAGATCTTTCTCCTCTTCATCTCTATTTGAGCAACGTTCGTACTTTAACCTGATTGCTCAGACCAGCAGCCCTTCCAGTCATGTAGAAGAGCCTTTGCAAACAGAGAAAAAGTCGGAAGAGGTTTCAAGCTCCTCTGACGATGTGGATGAAGACAGTGAGAACTTCGAGGATGAGTCAGACTTTGATTTTGAGCCAGATGATCAAGTCTCGCCAGATGATTCCAGCTCCCTTGAGGATACTGAGGAGTTGGGAACAACAGAGCCCGTTAGCGATGAAGAGGCGGAAGTCGAAGAAAGCGATGAAGCTGAAGAGGAGGAAGACGAGACTGATGAGACCGAAAAGATTGACAGGTTGAGAAAGGAAGCTCAAGAAGCGTTCAGCCACGACCCTTATCGATCCCTGAGTTTTCTACTTGGGCCAGGAACAGAAAAGCTGGAAGGGCGAGGTGGAGCAAGTCGTTACAGTGGTGACTCACAGTTTCTAAGCCTTGATCTCGATTTGTCCGTTCAGCCTCCCGAGTGGGGTGGCTTCAACCTTTTAATCTTTGCTCACTTTCATGAGTTTGTGACAAAAAACCTTGTCAGGGTTCGGGGGGCTGGCTCTTCAGGGGATAGTTTAAGGTTTCAGCGTTATAACATTTCTGCATTTCTGCAGAAGAAGGTATATCAAATCCAAACCACCCACCAGTTTTACCTGAGTCTAGGCTTATTAATCTCACAGCTACCAACCCTTGAAACCACTTCTTTAGCATCAGGAGCAGCTGAGCTGGATAGCCACTATTATACTGGCATCGTACCAGGTGGAAGCTATGAATATGTTTGGTCAGAACGTGGTCGTCTGCAGCTGCAGCTATATTATTTAATAAAATCTCTCAACTCCTCTAAGAATCTCGAACGCAGTTTAGTCTTGCTTGGTGTTAAGTATCATTTAGTTAAAAGGTTTTTTGTGAGAACGAATATTCGAATGATCAAAGAATCTTCAAGCTACGATCTATTTTGTCCGGGTGACGAACAGATTAGCTGCCGTTCGCAAGCTAGCATTGAGAGCCAAATCACCTATGGTCAGTTGGGCTTAGGGCTTGAATTCTAAGAAATAGTCAAAATCATCTAGTCTTTGATCAGAAGTTTCCACAAAGTAGCACCATACTAAACTCATCTAGTATCTGAATCTATTGATAGTCGAAACCATAAT
>JABSRF010000306.1 GCA_013215275.1 Oligoflexales bacterium
GTATCACAGGTTATCTAAAGTCGCCCTGCGAAGCGATGAAAATTTTTCTTCTGCACTTAATCTAGCAATCCGCCATCAATTTAAGGGAATTATCGACAAGTCGTTTGTCCACCATATCTGCGCTACGGGTACTTTGCACTGCTATGATCTTAACTAGGTAGTTTAAAGCATCTCTCGTATCGTCTTTTAAGCTTCCTTCTTGGTTTATCGCATTGATAAGACCATTCGCAGCCTCAGCAACAGGGGTATTGTTATGACCAGGCTTATTATTTTGCCCCTGCGTGCCATGATAGTCTTGTGCGGTGTAAGCTCGGTCTCTTGCCTCGTTGGCATTTGTGTTTGGTACCACACCTGATTCATCGATGATCGTGGTGGTGGATTTTTCGATATCCTCAATAAATCCACTGAGAACAGCAAGCCTGCATTCAAGCATCTTAAGGCGAATCACCACATTGTAGTTTGGGCTATGGGGGACTTGTAAATTTGATTCATCAATATTTTTAAACCGTGCCCACTTACCCTCTGGAGCATAAAAAGCTGCTTCAATGATTTGGCCAACTGTATTCCCCCAGTTCTTCACCTCTTCATCCCATTTTTTTATTAGCTGGCTTTGGACACTCTCAAGTTATCCTTTTTCGTAGGCTTCCCTATAATCACTTTCCATCTCATGCTTCACTTTATTGCCTATACGCAAACCTTCTACGATCTTGTTGATGGCTTCGATCTCGGGAATTTTTAGATAAATGGTCATTTTATTTACCTACCTTTACTTTAGTAGTTTGCTGATCGAATCAATTGATCCATCTGATTCAACGATTTCATTGTAAGAGCTATCCTTGAGCGAATTTAAGGTGGTTTCTGTGTCTTTCAAGATATGACCAGTTAAGATACAAACCACAGAGTCTGTTTTTTTGATCGTGTTGTTTTGCCTAAGCTTTTTAAGACCTGCGAGGCTGCATGCGCTCGCGGGCTCACAGCCAATAGCATTCTTATCTAACATATACTTAGCTTCTAAGATTTCTTTGTCAGTGACTTGTTCCACCAGGCCATTTGTCTGGGTGATGGTTCTCTTTGCTTTGGGAAAGTTCACTGGATTGCCAATCTGTATTGCACTGGCAACGGTATTGGCAGTGACAGGCTCCAATGATTCAAAATTATGCTTGAAACTCGTTGCAAAAGGGTTCGCTCCAGACGCTTGGATTGCAGCAATTTTTGGCTTTTTTGTAATCCACTTTGCCGCAACGGCTTCTTCAATCGCTTTGCCAAATGCAGAGGTATTCCCAAGGTTTCCCGCTGGAGTGATGATCCAGTCTGGGGCCTGCCATTTCAACTGCTGAAGGATATCCCAAATAATTGTTTTCTGACCTTCAACTCGAAATGGGTTGAGGGAGTTTACGAGGTAAATACCTAACTCCTCTGCTGCTTGCTTCACTAATTGCATCGACTTGTCAAAATCACCTGTGATGCTGATGCAGGTCGCTCCATAAGCAAGAGCCTGTGACAGCTTACCTAAGCTGATTTTGCCACTGGGGATGAAAACCAAGGCTTGGCCACCATTAAGTGCTGCATAGAGAGCTAGGGATGCACTAGTGTTTCCAGTTGAAGCACACGCATATATTTTTTTACCTAAGCGTTTAGCCTGGGAAACAGCGACTGTCATCCCCCTATCTTTGAAAGACCCAGATGGATTCTCACCCTCGTGCTTGAAGGCTAACTGATCACAGTCTACCCATTTTGACAAATTGCTACGCGAGTATAGGTTGGTCAGTCCTTCTGGAAGGGTGACAATATTCCCTTCGTCAAGGTTATTGACTGCTTCTCTGAAACGCCATACTCCACTGCGGTCAGCTGCATTTCTACTACCTAAGCGAGAATCAAAGACTTCAGGGCCCAGAGATTCAAGAACCTCTAGAGGCCTTTCCACAGCCAGTAGGCCCGTACAGTCACAGCTATAACGAACCTCATTGATGTCGTATTTTGCTCCGCATTCAATGCACCGAAGGTGTTCTTTCATAATGTTTCCCAATTTCGTAGTTAGTCACTTACTCTTTGGTTGCAATTGCTATAATATCATTGAGAACCCCAGAGGCTGTTACCTCAGCACCTGCACCAGGGCCGGTTACGATCAAGGGTTCTTGTTTGTACCTTGCTGAATAAATCATCACCTGGTTATTGGTTCCTCTGAGCCTTCCTAAAGGAGAATTCTCAGATACAGCTTCTAATCCAACTGAAATCTTTCCTTCCTCAATTTTTGATACATAGCGCAGAGTTTTTTTCTCTGTGATTGCCTTCTGAAAAAGCTCATTGATGTATCCATCCTTAGCTTTTAAATTAGAGATAAATTTACGGGGGTCATCATCAATCTGATCATTGTCGTATAAAGGCTTGACGCTAATATCGCTAAGGTTAACCCTATACCCCATAGCACGCGCTAAAATAAGGGTCTTTCGTGCTATATCAGTTCCAGATAAATCATCTTTTGGATGTGGTTCCGTGTATCCAAGCTTGTAGGCCTCTTCTACGGCTTCTGAAAATAACTTTCCATCTTCGATTTGGGTAAATAGATAGCCCAATGTTCCAGACAAACAGCCCTCAATCGAGGAAATTTTATCTCCAACCCCATCAAGTTTTTGAATCGTATCAAGGACTGGTAAGCCGGCGCCAACGGTCGCTTCATAACGAATGCTCAGGCCTTTTTCTCGAGCCAAAGCGAACATCTGGTCATATTGATCGATGTCAACTGTGACAGGCCTTTTATTTGCCAATACGCAGTTTAGGTTGTGCTCCAAAGAACTGATGATCGTATTGTAGGTATCGTCCGCAGTAAGGTCGACAAAAATCCCACGATGAAGGGGAATCTCAAAAAGACGAAAGAGTGCGACCCCCTTTGACTTTGCATAGGAGCGTTGATTCTCGTCATCTTGAGAGAATAATGGCTTTCCCTCTTTCTTGATTGCTATAGCCTCATCCAGTAGGCTTGTATCAAGGCCTTGATCAGCCATCCACATCCCTGAACGATCGGCAACCCCGACAACATTTGACTGCAAATGAAGGGTGTTTTCAAAGTAGTCCTTCTGAGCCATAATTTGCTTGCTAAGGCTTCGTCCTATTTGCCCTAAGCCGTAGATGCAAAGGTCGATGACCTTGCCTTGACGGTCAGGAAGAGCTTGCAACTTATGAAGCTGGTACTCTTGGTGCAAAGCTTTTATGGCAGCACCGGCTTGGCTCGACTCCACAGCAAAAGAAATATTCAATTCTGAAGAACCCTGAGCGATCGCAAAGAGGTTGATGCTGTTTTTTGAGATTGCAGAGAAAGTCCTGGAAGCGATCCCTGGCCTTCCTACCATTCCATAGCCGACAACGGCTACAATGGAAAGCTTGTTTTTCACCTTGATGGTATCGATGATTCTATTCTTAATTTCCCATTTAAACTCGTTATTTAGTGCGTGTTTCGCATCTTCTATTTCGGCTTCTGGGATCATAAAACAGATGCTTGCTTCGCTGGATGCCTGGGTGATAAACGAAACAGAAATAGATGCATTAGCGATAGCGGTGAATGCCTTAGCTGCAATCCCAGGAACTCCAATTAAGCCCCTTCCTTCGATTGAAACCATAGCTTGGCCAGAGATTGCTGTTAGCGCCTTTACCGGATAGTCGCTTTTGTTGATATCGGCTCCAATATAGGTGCCTTGGAAGTTTGGGTTGAGAGTATTTTTGATAATCAGTGGGATTTTTTTCTCAGCTAGAGGAATTATAGTTCGAGGGTGGAGGACTTTGGCTCCATAGTAGGAAAGCTCTGCAGCTTCTCGATAGTGAAGTTCGGGAATCACCCTAACGTCAGATACATAGCGTGGATCTGCTGTTAGCATCCCGTCTACGTCTTTGTAAAGGGTCACTTTCTTTGCTTCGATGACTCCGGCAAGAATAGTGGCTGAATAATCAGAGCCACCCCGGCCTAATGTTCTTACGGAACCATTAGGATCAACACCTATGAAACCAGGGACCATCATGATTTCGTGGCGTTCGAACTCTGAATGAATCCGTCCGACTGCGTTTTGCTCACATAGCTCGATATTAGGTTCAAATTGGTTTTCATACTTTGATAGGAAGATAAGCCTCGTAGCATCTAAAAAGCAGGCCTTCTTGTCTTTTTCTTTTAATGCTGCGGTAAAAAGCTGCGCAGTAAATCGCTCACCTCTTGCGACCAGAAGGTCACGGACCCTAGTGCCGCATTCGCCGATAATGCCTATGCTATTGCAAATACTACGAAACTCTTCTATTGAATGGTCGACAAAATGCTCAAGTTTCTTGGCTTCAACAGAGTCCTTAACAAAGTGCTCGATAACCTCTGTATATCGGCTTTTCATTTGATTGCAGGTTAACTCGCACATTTCTAGTGAGCCTTCAACTGCAGCATCAGCGGAGCCTAAGATTTTATCGGTGATCCCTGACATAGCAGAGACGATACAAACCACGTTAGGTAACTCCAAATAAATGTCCTACCCATTGATGGTTAATTTTAGTACAGTTCTGGCCTGTGATTGCGCACTC
>JABSRF010000307.1 GCA_013215275.1 Oligoflexales bacterium
ATTTTTGAAACCCATCAAATACAGACAAAATAATGGCTTACTAAAGCAGAAAAATAAGCGTACTCCGGAGTGTCTTAATATGGTTTCGACTATCAATAGATTCAGATACTAGATGCGTTTAGTATGGTGCTACTTTGTGGAAACTTCTGATCAATTTAAACAAGGAGAAAATCTAATGAAAACAACTTATGCCTTAGGAGTCATCCTACTTTTGACCACCCTTGCTGCTTGCGGAGGCAGCCTAAATGATCATCGCATGGAGCAAGCACCTGAAGACGAGAACGGCTCTGAAGCCTTAAGTTCGGAAGCAACAGATCCGACTACAGTCGGATTTGAGTTTGAAGCCGTCGAAGAAAGAGACCATGAATCAGATTACGGTCTTGCAAACAAGACGCGAAAAAAATTCATTAAGAGAACAATCCGAATCGCTAGAAACTTTGTCCGTCTAACAAACTCTTTCTTGGGTAGTGGCAAATGCTTAGATACCTACTCAGATACTTATGGTGGATTTATGGAAGACTGTAGCAAGAATACAACCGGTACGTTCTGGAAAATAGTCCAGGATAGCAGTGGGTATGTTCGCCTAAAGAACTCTTTCTTAGGTCCAACCAAATGCTTAGATACCTACTCGGATACCTATGGAGCATTTATGGAAGACTGCAACAAGAATACAACCGGTACATTCTGGAAAATAGTCGTGGATGGTAGTGGGTATGTCCGCTTAAAGAACTCCTTCTTAGGTGATAGTATGTGCTTAGATACCTACTCTGATACCTATGGAGCATTAATGGAAGAATGTAGCAAAAACACTTCCGGTACCTTTTGGAAATTCGAAGCTGCCAGCTTGGACCGAGCCAGATGTATCGTGACTCAACAATGTATCAACGTCATAAGTGTTGAGCATGTTCGGGGAGCCTTTCATCGAGCTGGTCCAAATAAACCCCTTATGAGAAGCTGCCCGTGACTTTGGTCAGCATATCCGACCAAAGTCACTGAACACTTATAAATCAACTGAGCCTACATCAATGATTAAAAATAAGTCTCTTCATACAAAAGCTGGCTATCCTCATCATAGTACTTCACCTTAAGGTTTTCATCGGAAAAGCGAAAGATGGCATAACCATAGGTGGAGTCAGCCCAAATTGTTCTGCGCCCTGTTCCCACGTCTCTTAGCTTTACTGCTGCTCCAGAAACAAACAATGGCACGCCACAGCCTGAGTCTAAGACTTGAAGATCATGCTCATGACCAGACATATAGACCACATTCTCGTGCTCGCATAAAACAGGTAAAAGCTGCTCTACAAGGTTGTCGTTGGTCCCATGATCTCCGTAAGAATAGATCGGATGATGCCCAAAGACGATCTTCCATTTTGCTGGAGTGTTGTCCAAGATGTCTTCGACAAATTGCAACTGCCTGCTATCAAAATTATTGGTGTCTAAGGCTATCAGCTGGATACCGTCAACGATTTTTTCATAATACCTACCCGGCATCTTCCACCATTTGGAAAGCTCTGAGTAGTTGATTTGTGCTTGGGTGTTCCCTCTTACGTCATGATTGCCAAGAGACATATAAAATGGCAGCTCTAGGGAGCCGTAAGGGTCTTCGAACTTTGTTTTAAATTGCCGGTCGTTTACACTTGAAACACCGTTTTCATAAATGTTATCACCTAAGCCAACTGCGAAGTCACAGTCCTCAAAGCCACAAACTTCTTTCATGGAATCTGCAACGCTCATTTGTTGGTAATCTCCGGTGCCCCCATCTCCGAAAGCAAGTACAACCACATCACTTGAAGGCTGAGCATTTGCAGGGGTGAAATCTACAAATAGTTTGGTCTCACTTCCAGATTCAGCGACTCGTTTGTTCGTTGATTGATCATTAGGTGAGCGTTTGATGATAAATGAGATAGCATTACCAGTTTTCCAGTCTGAGCGAGAGGTCAGCTCCCTTAGAATTTCACTAAGGTCTGCTGTCCTTTGCCTGGAACCGGCTTCCCCTATGACGTTCCAGTTTCCAGGTCGCCAGATTGCAGATGCTGAGGTAAGGGGCCTTGTGGAAATTCTTCTCTCATTTGCAAAGGCCCTAGAGTCACCCGTGTCCTCTGCAAATATCTCGAGCTCTAAATTTCCAGAGCTTGTCTCGTCGGTTTGAAATTGAATGTAAACTTGGTTGATACTAGATCCCTTTGGGATGTTGATATTCTGAAAATTGATCCCAACAATCTGCTCACCACGGTCGTTTACCAATTCCAAGTCAGAGCTTGATAGGTTCACGATTCCGTCTCTTTCTTCTGCAGCATCGGCTGAAGGCCTTACTAAATCCATCTTTTGGGGCTGGGTGTTTGCCCTTTCCGTTCCAAAAACTGCGTTGATCCCTACATACTGACGCCCCATAGGGTCCAAATTGTTAATCGTCACTCGAGAGGGTTGACCCAACCCTGGTCGGTACAAGCTCACCGCAAAACCATCGCCATCACCAAAACCATACTCTTGATAGGCAAGTGCTCCGTCACCAATGCCAGTGATTTCCACGGTGTCATCGCTAAAATAGCTGAGAACCTTTAAACCATTTTGACTTACGGCGGGTACGGTGTACGGGGAGCCTGCACTTCGAACGCTATTTGCATCAAGAAGCTGGAGGTCAATACCCATACTACGGGTTTCAAGAACTAAAAATGTGTAGGCTCTCGCATCCCTTGGAATATTAATGGATCTCTGCCCGCTGTTTTTTCTAATCCACATTTCTACCTTTTTGTCTTTTTCACCACGGACCAATATGGGGGTAAAGTCTTGATCGAGCATCATATCTTCGTCGAAATACTCGTCTTTTAGTGTGTTTCCTCCTCCATGGCTTGCTCCAAACGAAACGATTTCATGATCACCTGTTCTTGCTGGGGTGGAAACATTGCCTCCTGAAGTCAGGCCTCCTTTGCTGTTGTAATTGAATCTTTGGCCTTCCCATTCAAAGTAGCCGTTAGTCTGGCTGACTCTTCCAGCCCCTTCGTGTGAATGAAAGAAAGGGTCCTCTGTAGGGGGTGTGTAGCCTTCAACGAACTCGATTTCAGCAAGTTGGATGGCACTAGCTCCATTGTTCCTCAGAATATTAAGTCGGTATTGGTTGTAGGAGGACTGACTTGAAACCCTAAACTCTCTGGTTTGAAACCTTCCAGAAAAAACAACATTGCTTTGCGTGTCAAGCCTAACCCAGTTCGATCCGTCGTCTGAACCTTCTAAAGTCCAGTCTCTTGGGTCTCTAGCAGGATTGGCATTTGCGGAGGTGATTTTGTAAGCTGAAATTTGGACCGAGCGTGCGTTAGGGTATTGGTACTGGATCCAGGTTCTTGGTGAGAAGTCCACCCACTTAGTCCAAATATCCTGATCAAATGCTTGAGCCTTTCCTTCTGGACTCACTCCAGGTCCTGGATTTGGATTCTCTCCACGTGCGGTTATAATTGCTTGCTCTTGGTCTAATTGATAGTTGATTGTTATAACAGGGTCTGTTTCAGCAATCCTGGTGTTGCTGGAGTTATCTCTTCGAGATCTCTGAATAATCAGGGATAAAGCATTTCCCCTTTGCCAGCCAGGACGGTTGATGATCTCTTGGATGATCTGAGTGATGTCAGTTTTTTGCGCAGATCCACTAGCTCCTACTCTTGTCCAGGGATCTGGACTCCAGACGACCCGATTGCTTGTCTTGCTTCGTCTTGAAACATCGTTTCTACTTGCGGAATACGCTATTGCTTGATCGGTGTCTTCGCCGAAGATGTCAAGTTCTATTGAGCCACTGCTCACCTCATCGACCCGAAATTGGATGGATGCAGAGGTGATTTTTGCTCCTTGGGGTATGTCTATTTGGTTAAAAAGTATTCCAACTTTTTGTTCATTTTGAAAATTCCGGACATAGGTCAGCTCTAAGTCAGAGCTGCCAAGGTACATGGTTCCATCATATTCCTCTGCTGTATTAGTTGCCTGAGACACAACTGATAAATCAGGGAAGTTCATTAGTTGACGACTTAGGGAAGTGTCGTAGCTATCCCGTGTTCGTAAATATCTAGTCGGTTGATCGAGGTTTACAAGGCGCTGACCTAAGGCACCATTACTCAAAGCTAGGTATGGGATCGTCAACTTAGCTAAGCTTCTTAACGAACGGTACGTGTGCGGTTTCTGATTGGGCTTATTTCCTGCAGATGATATGTCAGGCATCAAAACAGAAGAAAATAGGCATGCCAAAAGAAAATTCTTTTTTAGAATCATTTTAGTGCACAAAGCAAACTCCTTGTTTAAACCAAATACTTAGAGCGAATTCTTATATCAAATGGAATGGCATTAAACAAGAATTTTTTATGGGATAAATAACATAAGTTTCCTGTGAATTGAAAATTCCAATTAAATTTAATGGCTCTGATGATGATGAATTTTTTTGTGTTTTAGCGCCCATGCAGTTTGTGCTAAATTTTGTTGCAGGTATGGATGGGGGCACTGGTCTCGATCTATTGACGCACTCTAACGGTCATTAACTCCACGATACTCATAGGTTTAGCAATTATCCCT
>JABSRF010000308.1 GCA_013215275.1 Oligoflexales bacterium
TGGAAGCGCGATAGTACAAAAACTTAAGCAACGATTTTCTTACAAAAACCTTGCAGGAAAGCCTGCGGAGTTTCGAACGGTACTAAAAAGTCCCATATTACAAGGATCATCATAACCTAAACGACATTTTTTGATGGAAACTTCTGTCAATAAAGTTTTCTTATACGGGTGATGTGATTACTATCAAGGCAGAGCAATATGATGGCCTAGTTCAGTTTTCAATATAGGATCATGGCCTTGGTATGCCACCTGAAATTTTGAGGGATTTATTTGAACAAAACAAAAAAACCTCTAGAAAAGGCACCACCGGAGAGGAAGGAACTGGATTTGGTATGCCATTGGTTAAAGCCTTCCTTGACCAATATAAGGCCAAAATTTCAGTAGAAAGCAAGTGTGTGGACACATATCCAAATGGTCATGGAACAGTCTTTACCATTACGTTTTTTGCTGCTAATCAAGAAGAGATCAAGCATGCAAGTTGAGATTAGCCTATAATGTTTTGATACCCTATTTTTTGCTCGATGAATCAATTGGCTTTTTGACAGCAAGCACTCGAATGCGCCTGTAATCAGCTATCCACTGATTGTTTTTGTAAAGTGATGCCCTAAGATCCTTTTCAGCCCTCCTTAAGAGTTGCTCAATCTGATCTGAGCTCATACCTACTAGGAAGGATTGGCCAAACATAAGAATCCAATTTCTTAGTCCTTCTTTGCCTTTAAGAGCGGTGGGCCGCTTGTAGAGGGAGGCAAATTCAAGCTCGAATCCATTGCTTTCCAACAGGGAAGCATACTCAGAGATACTTGGAAAGAACCAAGGATTTTGTTCTTTACCACGCATATTTTCTAGGTATTCAACAATACTGGCAACGTTGTCTTTACCACCAAACTCTGCTACAAACACTCCTCCTACCTTCAGGGCTTCAGAAATACGCTTTACAGCCTCCTCAGCCTGGGGAACCCAATGTAATGCGGCATTGGAAAATACTTTATCCACAGGCTTTTTTACTGAAAAGGAGCTTGCATCATCTACTTTGAACTTAATTTGGGGAAACTGGGAAGTCGCTTTAGAAACCATTTGCGCGTCTGAGTCGATCCCGATGATATTTGCTCCGAGGTCTTGTATCTTTTTTGTAAGCTCGCCCGTTCCACACCCAAGGTCTATGACTGTTTCACCTGGCTTTATTGCCAGAAGGTCGATTAACTGAGAGCCAAACTCCCATACATAGCTGTGTTTTGACTGATACTGTTCAGTATCCCAAGCTTGAGCAATTTTTGGTACCACCATTGACAACCTCCTCTGATAAGGATCCTATGCTTCGATGACATTCATTTATTGCTGAATAGAATTTGTATGCAAGTTGGAAAAATGTTGTTCCTAAGTGTCAGGAACTTGCCTGTTTCAGATATTTCTCAATTGAATAACCTATTTTGGTTGATTCTCGCCGGGTGTTGCCTGTTTACTTTTTAGTGAAACAAAAATACGGGCACATTCAGCTTGTAAATCAACCCTTGAATTCTATCCAAAAAAATTCAATAAAAAAATGGCCAAAAAATTAACAGAGGAAGGATTGTTGTGCAAAACTTAAAAATCATGCTCATCCCAAACGTCATTATAAGTAGCTTTGTACTCAGTGTTCCGTTGCTAGCCTATGAAGAGAGCTCATTGGAGGCCCTCCAGACAGAAACCGACCTCCTAGAGATGCAATGTACCCAGACTTTAGAGGATATTCAGAGAAGTTTAGGGGAATGTAATGACGTCGCAAACGCTGCCTTATCAGAGCTAGCTGAGCAGTCCAACACCCTTAACTCTATAGAGAATACTTGTGTTAAGACTAATGGGAAATTGATGGAGTCCACTGACCTGGCAGCCGATTATGCACGTGGTCCGATCATAAATTTCTTTTACCGTTTATTTGTACCTAGAAAAAGCAAATGGTGGAAGAATCGTAAGCTGTCCCAAAGAGGAATTGGTCATCAAAAAGTCGGGTATTGGAAAATGCTTACAGGCCGTCGGAATAACAAAAATCCAGAGCCATCCCAAGATCAGGATGAGCAGATGCTTAAAGATATTGGTGAGCAGCTTGAAACCCTAGGGGAAAAGGCAGCACTGATGGGTGAAGAGATAAACTATCATACTGAGAAAATCGATCAGATTGATACGGACCTTGAGGACAACAATGCTAAGATTAAACAGTTGAATCGTTTTGTACGCAGAAACCATTAAAAAATGAGATTGGAAGAGATCACCAATTAGTTGGTATTCTTTATGAGAGAAACATCATCATACCTTGCAGTGCCTCGGAAGTTATTTTCTTGAAAAAGCCTAATGGTAACATCAACAGGGCTTGCACCAGTCGTAAAAGACCCTGAGTACTCAGTCCAGTCGGTGTCCTGCCTGATGGTAAACTGTGCTTCCGGGTCAAATTGGTCTAGGGTATCCACGACGATGGGATCTGCAGGTGCGCCATCGTAAGTGCCACTCATCTTTACACTTAGTGTATACGTGGTATTTGCTTCAAGTGGGACTACCTGGGTGACATGAACCCTTTCAGACTCCTGCGAAACCTGAACCTGTAAATACTTGTTCCCACCATCATCGACGAAGGTAAAAAAATCGTCTACCCTGAAAGTCCAACCATCTCCGTCATTATCAAAGGTACCATTGGTGATAAGGTTGTTATTTATTACTGGATGCTCAAGGGTAAATATGAAGCTTCGATTGCCAACTTCTTCTTCTAGACCGTTTACTTTGACAGTCATAGACAGTGATTCAATCTCTCGAGATATTTCTTTTTCACTGTTGAACGAAACGGTGCTATTGTTGGGACCAGTTAGGTTAAAATACTCATGATCACCATTGTCCGCAGGTACTAGCTCAAAAGAATAAGAAGATTGCAGCACCCTGGAAAGCTGTAGATTGCCCAGCACCAGATTCTGGGCGTTTTCCAGGTTTATGATGCCAACCCTGTTTTCCAAAGAAATATCAAGATTCCCGGCAAAAAAGTTGATCGCTTGTGATGTGACCCATTCGCTTCGAAGGCTAGCATCGTTATTTGATGATCTTAGGCAAACATATACAGGGGTTAACTCTATCAGGTTTACGGTTCTAGCTGTTTCCGCAGATACTAGCGAGGTCCCACAAGTGCTGGATTCACAATTGGCCTCCGTACATAACCTCGACTCGTAGAGGATGTTGCTTTGATCTAAATTGCTACCCACGGAGCTCCAAGTTACTTCCGTAGTGGCTACTTCACTGGTCAGCTCCAATTGGGGGTTAATGAACTCAACGCTACCCAGCACGGGCTCAGGCGTATCCCCATCTCCGCCTGTTTGTGAGGTGTCTTGAGAACCATCCGTTGAATCACCAGAAGTAGACGCGTCGCCTTGACCCTGATCGGGTTTAGAGACTCGCCTCACATTGTCAGAGTTGCTACTCACCTGCTCCTCTTTTTTGTCAGATTTAGACCCCTCTCCTACCTTCAGAATCTCTTTTGTTTGGGAGCAGCCTAAAGCCAGCCCGAGAATATAGATGTACGTAAAATAAGCTTTCAACATGATGTCCTCAAAAAACGACCCAAAAAACAGTCCTAGATCTGACTTATCGTCATATGGCGCTAGAATATTTATGAAAAAATAGTAATAGGTATTACTGGCATCGTATTAGCCAGTTAGCTGAAACCTACTAAAAAGATTACCTTCTCTTCTTAGAGCCTCTCTGGGCTTCGGCGATGGCATTTCTAATCAGGAAATTTAAAGCAGGATGGTTGGGGCTGAGTTCAGGGTGGCCTTGAAATCCTAAGTAGAGCGGGTTTTGAGGATCCTCTAAGACCTCAACGAGATCATCTTCCCAACCCGCATTGATTAAAGTACTAGGGAAGTCTTTTCTGAGTATTGCGATCTTATGAAAATGTTTTGTGATCGTATCAAAGGCACCAAGTAATTGATAAGCTTTGCTACCTGGCAAAATCTCGGTCTTCCGGACATTGTGGCTATCATGCCCTACCACTCCAGCACGAAATTTTGCCCCGTGAATGAATCCGTACATAAGGCTTCCATGGCATGAGCTGAGTATAGGAAAAGCTGATCCCGACAGAGTTGAGATCATGATCCCTTCATAGATGAGGCTGTCCGCATGAGGATTCAGTATATGCTTGGGGTAGCGTTTATAAAATTCCTTGGCTGATAAGCCATAGATGGTTTTTTCTGTATGGGCCTCTTTTTGCCCAGAGTCTCTTAGGAGTTCAGCAATTGGGGGCTTATTTGCTCGGAATGGGGGAAAGTTAAAGTCATCTCCAGGGATGACAAGCCCGTGAATCTTTTCAAGGTCCTTTTTAACTAGATCTTGTACTGCTGTTACTTGATCCTTTTCCGAAAGCCCATTTAAGCTGATTCTGTCGCGAATGAATCCATTTAATGGGACTGGCTCAACGAGGACCATTTTATTTTGGATAAGCAGCTTACCATAGGTGACCGATATTTTAGTTTCAATATTACAGCAGGTTACGCACTATCTAAGACTTCCAGTGTTGACGGTCTTTTTCGA
>JABSRF010000309.1 GCA_013215275.1 Oligoflexales bacterium
AGTTAAAGTAAGTAAAGAGCTATATGAAGTCAAAAGCCTTTAAATAAAGGTATTTTATATTTCGCTACAGCGACTAGATAGTGCGTAACCTGCTGTAATATTGAAACTAAAATATCGGTCACTTATGCGGCTCATATACTTAAATTAGCGGAACATTTTCAAGATATTCTAACTATATACAGCCTATTTCTATATGAAAAGGCAGACGTTAGTTTATTAATATCAGCCTATTAGAGTTTTTTTTGGATCTTTAACAAGCACTTTCCGACATTATTAGTGTAAACGGTCTTAACACCAAAATTTTATTAAAATCCTTCACTTTTTCTTAGTTTAATAAAGTGAATGCAGAGAGTCAAAAAATGGACAGCCACGTTAATCCGACACCAATTAGCAGAATAAAGGTTTTTGAATCCGGACTTGAAAAACTTGTTTCAGACTTTTTTAACGATGCTAACCAATCAAAAAAAAAACTTAACTCTTTGCTTGGACAAATTAAGCAACTCAACATGGAAGACATGTACAAAGACTGTTTTCCTAAGGTCTGTAAAAACTGCTGCAAAACATATGATGATAAGGGTGATTATAGTGCTGGAACGGTTCCATTACTTCATGAAAACAATGCAGTGGGTATGTATGATCGCAAATGTGGAATGATTGAATACGCAAATTGCAGCTGCGGCACCACCTTGGTTT
Source organism: Oligoflexales bacterium (assembly GCA_013215275.1). Taxonomy (GTDB): domain Bacteria; phylum Bdellovibrionota_B; class Oligoflexia; order Oligoflexales; family Bog-1112; genus JABSRF01. Next base: position 694 of record JABSRF010000309.1, read on the forward strand.
TAGTACTTAGAAGTACTGCGAAACGAGTCTAAATTTGGCAACCAAAAACGTAACCTCTTCGATAGGTGGCTGGAAAAGCTAACAACACAGTTTCCTCAAATTGATAAGTCTGACTTAAGTGAGATACTACGTTTCCTCTACAGGCATGTTTAATCTTACTTTGATTCTTGTTGCCGATCATCACATTCTCAACTCAAGCAACATAGCCTTTAGTGCGTCGACTTTGCTCTTATGCTAGGATATTTAAATCTGCTGCGTTTCCCTAGAAGGAGTTCCATGCAATGAATCCTAGGCATTTCACACCTTATCAAAAAATAGCAGCCTTACTACTATCCTTTGGTCAAGACATTGCTGCTCAGGTTTTAAAGCAAATGAGCAAGGATGAGGTAAAAAAGATTGCCAAAGCCATGCAGGATATTGGAAGAATCGATAATGGACACATGAATCACCTTATCAATGAGTTCTATGAAGTTTTACAAAATGAAGATCAACATGTGCAAGGTGGCAAAAGGAGAACCATTGAACTCTTAAAAAAAAGCTTCAAGGGTGAAGAAGGGGAATTGCTCATCGAAGAAATCGAGCAGGCAAGCCCCCAGCTAGAGTCTGTGCACCTCGCTTCAGCTGAAACACTTAGCAACATCATCAGAAACGAACACCCCCAAACAATCGCTATCGTGGTTGCTTTTTGCGACCCAGTTAAAGCTGGACAAGTAATAAAGCTTCTTCCTGAATCCCTTCAAAGCGAGATATTTCTGCGTATTGCGAACCTCGACACAGTGGCTGCTGAGATGGTGGAGGAGTTAGATCAAACCCTTAAAAAACAAATTGAAGATCACAATCCAGGAAATCGCAGTAAAGTTGGTGGAATCGAGCCCATTGTCGCCATGTTGAACAAACAAGATCCAGACCAAAGAGAAGTCTTTTTAAAGGGTCTAGAGGAACGCGACCCAGACCTCGCTAATGCAGTCAGAGAAAAGATGTTCACGTTTGCACACTTGTTAAGTCTTTCAGATCGGGACATGCAAACCTTACTAAGTCATATCAACCGAAATCGATTAAAGATTGCACTTGCGGGGGAAGGTGCAAAGCTTGTCGACAAATTCATGCAAAACATGTCTCAAAGAGCTGCAGAAACTTTGCGAGAAGAGCTTGAAAATAGAAAAAAGCTAAGAAAATCTGAGGTTCTGGAAGCACAGCAAGAAATCTTAACAAAGGTAAAATCCCTAGCTGAGCAGGGCGTCCTGTCATTATTTGATGATATGGTTTGAAAAACCCTTAGCTGGCTAGTTTTTATTGTTCTTCAGAATTTTGAGCCTCTGCCGCCGCATCACTAGGCAAGGAAGCGCTTCCTTCCGGTTTGCCCCACTCTCGCTTTGCTTGAGTATAAGAGTCCCCGAGCCATTTGCTCACTTGGTCTAGAGTCGTATGCATCCGCCCCGGCTCACACTTCACTGAGAGGGTTTTACAATTCTCAAGGTAGTTTCTTTCTCCCCTAAGCGACAAAGCCACTAAAATCACCAAGCCAATACTTGCTACCAAAATAAACCAAAAAAAACTCTTAATCTTACCCATTGTCTCTCCCTAAAGCAGGGGGCAATTGTTTTTCTTCGAACCACGAGCATTCTGTCCAAGCTATTAAATCAGTTTTTAGGCTTACAAGCAAAGGGCTTATCTTTTCCAGATTTCACGCTGTTCTTGTAGCAGGGTATTGAAGGTACCCTCCTCGATAGCCTTACGAATTTTTGCCATAAAATTTAGATAGAAAGTGAGGTTATGTAAACTCAGCAAGCGAAGGCTGGTTATTTCTCCAGATACATATAAGTGCCTTAAATAACCTTTTGTAAACGTCTTACAGGTATAGCATGAGCATTCGGGGTCTAGTGGCTCATCATCAAATTTGTACTTGGCATTCTTGATGCTAACAGGCCCTTTGGAGGTAAAAACGCTACCATTACGGCCATTTCTTGTAGGCATTACACAGTCAAACATGTCTACACCGAGGGCAACAGACTCTATCAGGTCAAGGGGAGTTCCAACCCCCATAAGGTACCTAGGCTTATCAGCCGGCAGCTGTTCTGCAGCAACTGCAGTCATCTCTCTCATGGCCTCTTTCGGCTCGCCAACGGACAATCCTCCAATAGCATAGCCTTCAAAGCCTATCTCCAATAAGCCTTCAGCACTTTTCCGTCGCAGCTCAGGGTACACCCCTCCCTGTACAATTCCAAACTGACACAATTCACTGCGAGACTTGGCTTCCCTGCACCTTTTAGCCCATCTGAGCGTGCGTGATAGGGATTTATCAGCCTCTTGAAAACTAGCTGGATAAGGGGTGCACTCATCCAAAACCATATGGATATCGGTGCCTAAGGTTTCCTGTATTTCCACTGAGAATTCAGGCGTAAGCATAAACTTGCGACCATCTAAATGGCTAGCAAAAGATGCGCCTTCTTCAGTGAGCTTATTTAGCTTTCCAAGGCTGAAAATTTGAAACCCACCACTATCGGAAAGCATAGGTTTATCCCAACCGATAAACTTATGGAGCCCACCAAAGTGTTTAATGACTTCAAGCCCCGGGCGCAGAAATAGGTGATAAGTGTTGCCCAAGATAATCTGGGCGTTCATATCCTCCAGATCCTGAGGAACTAGGGTTTTAACACTACCAACTGTGCCAACGGGCATAAAGATTGGGGTTTCAACAATGCCATGATGCAGCTGCATCCGGCCCCTACGGGCTTTTCCGTCTGTGTTTAATAAAGTGAACATGCACTTCTCTGCTAAATAATTGATTTTCCAAGGGTAGATTGGACTAGGTCCACAAAAAACTTAGCACTCATATGACCTTTGTCGTTCATTGGGTTAAGCTCAACAAAGTCCATAGAAATGAGCTTTCCGCTTTCAGCGATAAGTTCTAATGCAAGGTGTGCCTCGCGATAGGTAAGTCCGCCATCCACAGGAGTAGATACCCCAGGTGCATGCAGGGGGTCAACCCCATCAAGGTCAAAAGAAACATGAATACCAGAAGTCGTTGATCCAACAATAGAAATCGCTTCTTTCATGACCTGTAACATACCACGCTCATCAATTTCTCTCATGGTATAGTACCTGACTCCACTCTTCTTACAGATCCGTTGTTCTTCGCCGTCTAAATCTCGGATACCGATAAGCACCACATGATCGGGAGTGATCTTTGGGCCTTCATATCCAATGTTTACAAGCTCTTCGTGGCCACGGCCCAAAAAGGTCGCAAGGGGCATTCCATGAATATTTCCAGAATTCGATGAGTCGGGCGTGTTCATATCAGCATGAGCATCAAACCAAATGACACCAAGTTCCTGACCCTGCTTTTTAAGGTGACGGCTGATCCCTGAAATGCTGCCTATGGCAAGGGTGTGATCACCACCCAGAGTAATCGGGGTCCGCTCAGATTCCATAGATTGGAAGGTTTTTTCAGCGAGGTTTTCGCATATTTCTTTGATGTTATTACGGTATTTTTCCTGAGCGCAGGTTTCTGGCAAAGTTTCTCTTACAGGTACAAACAGATCTCCGTCATCATGAACCTCATAACCCAGCCCCTTTATCTTACTGTGGAGGCCTGCAATGCGCATTGCTGTGGGCCCCATATTTGATCCTCTTTGGTTTGCCCCCAGATCCAAAGGAACTCCAATAATTTCCACTGTCTTTTTCAACTTAAAATCCTCCAGAACCAAAATGAATGAGTACCCCTATCCCAGGGGAAGTCCATGCTATTAAATTCTTAGAGCTAAGGATAGGTAACTCCAAATAAATATTCTACCCACTATTCATGTGTGATCAGAACGCTATATTTTGGTAGAAACGGATGCCT
>JABSRF010000031.1 GCA_013215275.1 Oligoflexales bacterium
TTCGATCTGATTACTGGAAGCCAGCCCTCTTTAGGGGGTTCCTAAAAACCTACTGGATTTTTAGGTTGGTAGTTCACCAAGTTGTTGTTTTGATGGATCATCAACCCAACTTTCAAGTTATAATCGGCGGCTTCTTTTAGCACTAAATTTTTTCCTCCTACCCTTTTAATGATTTTTTTGAAATGAGCGAATTTTTCACCGTGCAACTCAAAGTCAACGATGACACCTTCATGAAATTTTTTCATGAAGTTCTGTAAAATAAATCGATTGTGAGTAATAAGCTTGCCTAGTTTGGAATAGCTTGTAACAAAAGATCCATATCTGTGCTCAGCGAACGAAACGCGCATTTTTTGAATTATTTTGGCAATTTTTTTGAATAGTAATTCAGATTCATCAATTAGATCTCTTTCACAGGTTTTACGTGAGGTGTTCTTGCAAAGGTTTGCATGACTATCTTTTGAAAAGTATTTGTGGATGCTTTCCCTGCTCGCATCTAGTAGCTCATGATAGATATATGATTCAGGGTGGATCTCAAGAACCTTTCCAAGGAACCCTTGACTAAACATGACACTAAGCTCTACCCTGACGTACCCAAGTTTTTCATTGGGAAATCTGTATTTTAGGGATTCAAAACCACTTAACCTAGCCAGCTTAGCTATTTTGTGTTCTAACTCTTCACCTGTGATTTGGTCGGACTCAAAAACCCATTTATTGGTGCCACCAAACTGATGATAGATCTCATCTCTTTGAGCGTCTTTTTCTTCTCGGTCATCGTCAGTTAACTCTATCTCTGAGGCTCCCTCATGGTCCACTTCTTCGAAATGGTCAGGAAATTCAATAGAGCTGGTAGGAATGCTTTTTTCATGAGTCGCGATAAAAAAATCTGTCTTTAGTTTATGCTTGCTGATACGGCCAAAGGTAGCACTTCTGCGCTCTCGCAGGGCAATATTGGTTTTGATGGTATATCCGTTTTCTAGGTCCTTTTCAAATGATGTGTTGATGACCTTGTTTTTGGAGGCTGATGCACCGTAAAGAAATGGCAGAGAAACCATACAGGTATTGCGGCTCCCTTGACTTTCTGATATCCCCTCAACCGATAGGCTAAGCCCAGGAATCGATTCATGGCTTAATTTTTGGGCTTGCTTTAGGTCTCCCTGAACAACTTCTTTAAAGATTTCCGGAATATCAGGCTTCGATAAATCAAACAGAAACGTAAAGTACTTTTCTTTGGTGTGAAATTTTTCGACATCCAGTTTTGTAAAGGTGCCTTCCATCTCCATGCCAAAAGACTTTATTTTTTCGTTGACCAGCTCATACTCGATTTTATTTTTATCGACCTTCTTTAAATGAACTTTCCATTCGCCCAGAGCTCGATATGCTGGACCAATGAATACGAAGGGATCGTAACCAATAAAGAGATGAAAGCTGACCCCCCCAATATGAGCGAAGACTAGCTGGTCACCTACTTTCCAGTCCTCTAATTGCTCCTGACTCAGTGGCACCTTTAGGTGGTGGGGCTCGTCTAATTCCGATAAATCTTTAATAAAGCGATCATAATATTTTGACTTTCCTCGGTGCCCCATTGCCGCTATACCTCCAACAACATTGAGTAATCCAGCATGTGGAGCCATGCCTATGCCAATATCAAATGCTTTTTTGCGGATTAATCGGTAACCTTTGCCATCATTTGGGTCTGTGATTGGTAGGGGGACAGGAGACTTTTGCTCACCAAGTTTAACAAGTCTTTTGATTTTATCTCCATTAATTAAAAAAATTGGAGAAACCGAGTACTCCAAACCATGGCTGCTGGAATGACCGTGCATAAATGTCAGGGATAAGGTTCCATCGAATCCGATATGAATTGGCGTGTGAATATAAGGACTTTCTCTTTCAATCTCACTGATCGAGTCCTTATTGATGTTATGATGATGGTGGTTTGGCCGAAGTTTGGCTGATAATTTTGTATTGCATAAAAAAAACAAGGCAACTGTGATTCCATAAGTGCAGAACCATTTGTAAGAAGACATAGCAATCCTTATATTAATGAAGCTTTTATCTTCAGCTGCTTTTAAAATTTTAGGATCTTTTTTTCCTGCTTGACCTGCTTTTTTAGCCCTATTTTTAGCCATTTTATGCGCTGCCATGGCTTTGTACCCGTTTGAGCTTGAATTTTTTCCTAGCTCTCGGTAAATGGTTGAGTTGTGAACACCGACCAATTTGGCAATATCAGCAACGTTATATTGGAGTTTGATTAGCATCTCTATCTCACACCTTTGCTCATAAGTGAGATTGGCAGACATAAATACCCCTTTCTAGTAAGCAGATTCGTATCACAGGTTATCTAAAGTCGCCCTGCGAAGCGATGAAAATTTTTCTTCTGCACTTAATCTAGCAATCCGCCACCTCTATGCTCAATATTAACTGCAGCGTTGGTATCTGCATGCGAAACCTCCCCATTTACATGATAAAACTTATCGCCCACACGCCTTCCTTCCAGATGACGGGTGTTTGAGTCCATTTGTGAGGTATAAGCTGCATTTACGACTCGCAAGCAAGAACCTCTTGCTTTGCATACTGATTCTAATGCTTCTTTAAGTGAGCCTTTTGTCCACGATGCTTCTCTAAATCAGCTTCTTGATTTGAGCCTGAAACTCTTACGTAAGCAAAAGGCTTTTTTTTCTTCATACAAGGAACCAGGGGTCCTTCTCGTTCCCATCTCCGAAGGGTCGCTGGACAAACTCCAACACACAAACCGGCTTCGCAGCACCATAAAAAATATCCGAGTCAAAAGGTTTACTCATGACAATCCTTATGACCGCTCTAAATATCTGTCAATAAAATATTTTTTAAGATAAACTTTCAACTGTAAAAAATTCTCTTATTTGTATATCACCAAAGATTTTCGAATTTTTGTCGCTAAATCGCGGATTCAGCACAAGATTAGTGATCTAGCCTGGAATTTTAAGCCCCCAGCCGAGTAGTTGCTGGCCCAAGCAAGTCTTCCAAAAAGAATGCAGCTAGCTCCGAACGATTTCCCAGTCCCGACTTTTTGTAGATAGAAAGAGACTGCTGCCGGATGGTCTTTTCTTTAACCCCGCGAATTTCTCCAATCTCCTTGATCAGTAGGCCCTTAATCAAAAGTAAAGCCACCTCTCTTTCAGCACCTGTCAGTTTCCAAGCCATCATATGCCGCTCGATTTCATCTCCTAAACCTTCTAAATAGTTTTCTGAAAGCTGTTTATATCTTTCAGCTTCGGTCTTCTGATCTTTGGCGTGCTCTTTTGCAACGCGAACCTGTTCTTTGTAATCGCTAAGTGCGTTTTTGAGGCTTATGCGAAATGCACTCACAAGAGCGATCGCTATGATGGATTCAACCGCTATATGGGACACGCTCGTGCCTGCCATGAAGTCGCCAATCATATCAAAGATGAGAAAGACGAGTGCCGTAAACAAGAGACTGCTTTGGACTAATGGCTCATTATAACTGAGCATCTGCTTTTTAATCATAAAGACCACAATAAAAACTCTGAAATAATCGTATTTTACTGGTTTTAGTCATTTGTCCAATGTCTTTTTTCGGTAAAAATTTTGATAATGGGCTCATCCATTCACATACCTGAGGTATCGAAAGCCTACCATGCAGGCCCTACCTCGCATCCAAGGAGAAAAATATGCTACGCATCATGCTCGCCCTATCAATAACGTTCGCCACTGGAGCTTTTGCTAAGATTCCAGACCGACTCACCGCTTTGTTAAGTGAGCAAATCAAAAACGAATTGGAGGGTGCTTATATTTACTTAGCCATCAGCCAAAACATGTATGAGCAAAGCCTCGAAGGGGCTGGGTATTGGTACGCGCAGCAGTTTTATGAGGAGCTGAATCATGCACGGATCATGATGGACTTTGTGGAACAGCAGCAGGGCAAGGTTGAGTTTTTTGAAATTTCGATGGATTTAAACTCTAGAGAGTTTAGCTTGGTAGAATCATTCGAATACTCCCTACGTCTAGAGGAGACCCAAAAACAAAGAATCCGTGATCTTTATGTGGCTTCTAAAGAGGAAGGGGCCTATGAGACTGAAATGTTGATGCATTTCTTCCTGAAGGAGCAGGTTGAGGAAGAGGATATGTTTGGCACGTACTTGGACAGGCTCAATATAGTGCGTGGAGATGCCGCCGGAACTTTGGCCATTGATGTGGAACTTGGCCAGAGAGGGCCGGCAGTCATCTATGTTCCAGGTGGCCCAATGCCTTAATTACAGCTCCAGTGCAGGGCACTCTCCGCCAGGGTTTTCCTCTTGGCATATGCTAACCACGAGGTTGGAAATCTCGTTATCTGAATCCCCAATCGTTGATTGACGGCTAATTTCATTAGCTTGCTCCCGAATTTGTGCCTGCTGCTCATCACAGACCTCCTGACTCACTGATTCACCACACCCTAGGGTTGTCACTAGGTCAAGGGCTGCTTGCAATAGGTTATCAGCAATATCGCTTGGTTGGCATGCCGTAGCACTTAGATTTTCATCATTCAAGTATTGTTTTCGCTCACCCTGGTCTTCATACACAAATGAAAATAACTTGAGACACTTATTGGTATGCACAGGGATATAGAGTGAAGACTGTAGCTTCGCACTACCAACATAAAATTCTTCAGTTTCCGGGTTTTCAGGATTTAATATTTCGTCAGGAATTCCTCGCATCTGATTAATTGCTTTATTCAAAAAGCTAATTTTTTCGATTTCTGCTAGGATATTACCAACGGTAAAAACCACACCCGTTTCACAGTCCACCTCTCCTTCGCTATTAGGGTTTGTTAGTGCCTCAAGGAGCGTGAGAAAAGGGCAATTGGCTTTTCCGGCATATGCAGCAGCTAAACGGACAAAGCGAACGTACTGGGGTGGAACCTGGGCATTTGCATCACTCGCAATCTCTGTTTCTAAAATCGTAATTGCCCCATCGAAATTCTCCTCATTGAGGAATATGACAGCCCTCTCATCTGCAGTCTTTTTCACACAATTTGCTTTTTGCTGCTCTTCAGGGAGAGATTCGTCACAGGTAACAAAGCTTTCTTGGCCACAAGAGATCATGAGAACCAGTAAAGCCATAAAAATTTTGGGAATTATTGCTTTGCTGTAAGCCACAATTAGCTCCCACCATTTATTTTTTGTTGTTACCCTCTAACATCGGTTGGGTGGCAACATTGGATTAGCTCCTGCTCATCTTTTGGTCTGTATGGAAGCAATTTTATGGGAACATCTCAGCCAGAAAATGGTAGACAAGCAAAACAGAAGAGGCTAACACTAGTCCCGTGATGAGTTTAGCTTTCATCCCTTGGCACTCAAAATGACCAACAAAGTGAGAAAAAAAGACCATGTATTTGGAATCTAGTTCTAACGGTGTAGGCAAGTTACTCTTATTTATTGCATTACAATGCTTTAGTTTTCTCCTCAGTTCATCAGCACATTCAAGAATAGACCCATACTCAGGGAAGGGTTTATTAAGCATCTTTAAAGAGAAAGATCAGGTTTATTCACCCTTACTAGGGCTTGCAACCATAGAAAGTGGAAAAATCGATGAACTCTATGAGGACCATGAAAATGATCATGCAATAAATCAGTTAGTCCGTTTTTTATTTCACAAAGTTGATACGGATTTACTAGTCACACAGTTAGCGACTAACCCTGCCTCTCATTTATCAGTCCAGTCCATCGGCAAGATTATTGGGCTATTAAAAAACTATCCATTCAGTCGCTCAACCTACCCCTACCACGACTTGATGAGCAAAATGAAACTAACGATCATCTTAGATGGGACCTATTTTACGAGCCATCTGCATACCATTGATCGATTTAATGAGAAGAAGCTAGAAATTGCTGACTTTGTCAGACAGTATGAGCAAGGATTGGACCGCAGAAAGGAAGCTGACAAGCTTTTTAAAGAGACCCTAACCCTGCAAAATCGACAAATAAAGAGGCTTCGGCGGCAGAAGAAAAACCCTGATTTCTTAGAAAGTGAGTTGGAGCAAGCTATTCAGAATAGGCAAGTAACTCAAGACTCGTTCAATAAATATATAGAAGGCACGATCCCTGCAAGTAAATTTAGGTCCCTCAAGGCTAGATTAGACAATGAACTAGGGAATTTAGACATCAATAACTATGATTACTTTAACAAAGTTGATGATTTTGTTATGACGCTCATTGAGTCATACAAAAGCTGGATTTATAATGATGAGCCTATTAACTCGTCCCCCGTCAGCTTGCTGCTTGCTTACATGTGGCTCAAGTACGACACTAAAGAGGACCTTGCTCCCTACATGTTAGAAATGGAGCAGTCTGGAGCCACAAAATTTTCTTTCGAGAAACTGATAAGACAGAGCCAATATTCATATACTAGCCAAGATCTTAAAAAAATCATGTCCATGCTTTCTCGCTCACAGCGAGCTGTTGTAAGCTCGCTTTCTTCCCACTATGAGCAGGTTTTACTTTTGAAAATTATAAAACCAGGCAACTCGGGTTCTGCACCGATCACCAAGTATCGTGTTTTTTCTGGGACTAGGGAGCAAGTTTTTGCAGACTGCGGAGAAAACTCCATTCGAAACTTTATCAATGTACTGATTTATGATCGTGAACAAGCTTTATTCGATGCAAGTATTTTGGAAAAGCTGAATTCTTTACCTGGCTACCAATTATTGAATGGCCTGATCGCTTACTACCAAGAGCATAAGCAAGCATCTTTGGCCTCAGAAAACATCTGTTACGACGAATGGAATGAGCTGATATCATCTTTAAACCACAAAGTCTCAGCTCCAGCTGAAGAACGAATCAAGTATTTTTATAAGAATAGGTTCGATATCACCGGAGGCTACGACAACATGCAAAGGGTGATCAAAAAAGTTTTTGGTCATAGTGACCTTAGAAAAATTGTAGACGATGTGAATCAAATCAGTAATAAGAGCATTGCTTTTGATGACCACGAACTAAGTGATGAAGGCAAAAACTACGGTAGGATCTTTATTGATGATGGCCAAAACGAGTATACTTGGGGATTTCAACTCATCCACTTTTACTTTACAAGGCTTAAGGGAAACAACTTCCAGGCTGACCCTATAAGCCAAATTATTTTTAAGCTTGATGAATCCGCAAAACATGAGCTAGGTAAGAAGGATTTAGATAATTTTTGTTTTCAGTCAAGAAAAGCCGAGCCTTATTGGACTTTGCTACAAGCATTCATTGCTGTTGATGCCAGCTAGGAATACGATGACTGCACAATATCAATATCTTCAAGGCCTGCTATACTGAGACCTGTGAGAGGAACACTGAGCTGTTCATAACTAATCATCTTACCATTCTTTTTGAAGCTAGCATGACTCGATTCTAAAAACCCAGAGCTAAGTAGAGAGTTTAAGAGTATATCAAAGGTGTCACGATCTACCATAAGCTTCTTTTTAGAAACATATTGATATAGAGAAGTTTTAGACCAAGATCTCCGTTCCTTAGCATAACTCCAAACATCCTTTAAAATCTGTTTTTCTCGTTTTGAAGGGGTTCGCACAGACTTAAACTCACTGACTCCCGGTAAGCATATATCACAACTTTTGCAAGGTTTTGAGTCTGCGTTATCACCAAAATAACGGATTAACTGTACCATTCGACAGGTGCTAGAGCCTTTTGCAAAGTTCCAGACCGAATCGAGTTGGCTAAGACGAAACTCCTTTTGCTTACGATAGCTTTCTTCCCAACCTTCTTTGCTAGGATAAATCATAGCACTATGATCGTAAGTGATGGCTCCATGAATCCAAAGCTTTTCTATGAAGACCTCTGCCTCTTCATGATCTAAAAGCTCAATCAATTCCTGTCTATCGATGCCTTCTTTCGGGACTTTTTGGTAAATATCAGCTAAGAAAGAGGGCTCAGGGTAGTTGATTTCATGCAAAAATAGGTGGGTTTTTTGATCCACATAGGAGTAAAGCATAATTGCTTTAGACGGTTTACCATCACGCCCAGCACGACCAATCTCCTGGTAATACCCTGCAAGGGTGGAAGGGAGAGCCATATGGATGACTGAGCGAATATTATTTTTATCGATTCCCATGCCGAAGGCAACCGTTGCAACCACGACATCGGTTTTTCCACTCATAAACTCATCTTGGACTTTTTGACGATAATCAGCACTTAAGCCAGCATGATAAGAGCGTGCAGGAACTATTGCAGAGAGAGATGCAGCTATTTTTTCCGTATCTTTACGAGTAAGTGCGTAAATAATAGCAGGCCTGTTCTTTTTGTTTTGTAGGTAGGTCATGATCGCTGCAAGGCGTTCATTCTTAGGGATATTGACGACCTCAAGCTGGAGGTTATCCCGGCGAAAACCCGCAATAAATTTGCTGCTCGACTCAAGTGAGAGCTGTTCGAGGATATCTTTTTGCACTTCTTTCGTTGCAGTCGCTGTCAAAGCAATCTTGGGAACCTTGCCAAATATTTGCAAACGATCGCCAATTTTTCGATAATCTGACCTAAAGTCATGACCCCACTGGGAAATGCAGTGAGCCTCATCAATGGCCACCAAGGCAAGCTGTTTTTGTGCAAGCAGCTGCATAAATCCAGGTAGTCCCAAGCGCTCAGGAGCGACAAAAAGAAAATCAAGATTTCCTTTCAGGTACTGCCTACAGACCTCACGGGAATCCTCACGCCCCCTACCGGAATGGATACGCTCAGCCTTAAGGCCCAACTCATTTAATTTGGTGACCTGGTCTTCCATCAGGGCGATAAGAGGGCTGATGATCAGGGCAGTTCCTTGGCGCGCAATGCTTGGCAGCTGGTAGCAGAGGGATTTTCCTGCTCCGGTTGGCATAACAATCAGGACATCCTTACCACTCACCAAAGCCTCGCAAACCTGTTTCTGAGGTTTACGAAAACTCTTGAGGCCAAATTGGTCTTGGAGAATACCCTCTAAACTTCCTGGATTTTTTTGCTGAGGACTTACGCTGCTTGATGCACTAGCTCGGGATGAATCCGAGGGAGCCTGTAATTTTTGGGGTGGGGGTTTCGTAGGCTGGGAACGCAAATGACCTAGCTTTGTTTCATCGACTGATGCTGATGTTAAGTTCGTCACAAGTCCCCTTACATGTGCTTCTATTTTATTCATAAAGGAATCAAGCGTTAGATCACCCTTACAGATTTTATCCAAGAGCGCTTCCCACTCCCCGGTCATTTTAGGGCTTTTCAGATCCTCATTAACCAGCTCAATCAGCTGCATGCCCTTATCCTTAACCCTCAGGGATTTTCCATCCCTAAAAATATACTCACGTTTTATGAGGGTTTCAATAATTGCTGCTCTGGTTGCGGGAGTACCAAGCCCTGTTTGTTTCATGGCTTCCGAGAGGTCCTTTTCCTCTAACAAACTTCCTGCTGTTTCCATACCTGTTAACAACCTAGCTTCCGTCATAGGCGGAGGGGGCTTGGTACTCGCCTCCCGCTTTTTAGCTCTCAACGGGTACACCTGCATCCCTTGCTCAAGAATCGGTGGAAGGGAAAGCTCACTAGGTTTCTTAGCAGAGCGACTAGGAATCTCTTCTTCTAGAGCCTTCCAACCCATTTGTAAGACCCTCGTGCCCTTACTAACATAATAGTCGGTCTCCGCTTTTTTATCTTTTTGAGTTGATAGACTCGTCAAAAGAGTGGTTGTTGCGCTTTTATAGGCATCCTGATAAGCACTAAGCAACCTGATGCATACCAAATCAAAGATCAGCTTTTGATCTCTATTTAAACCGACGGGCTCAACTCCCGTCGGTAAGATCGCATGGTGCTCTCCCACTTTTTGATCATTCACATACCTTTTGCCAAGGTTAATGCTGCCAGTGCCTTCCTTAATTAGAAGAGCGTAGGGAGGCTTAATGGAATCTACAATTTCTGGCAGTTTTTTCGCTTCTTCTTTAGATATATAACGACAGTCCGTACGAGGATAACTAATACATTTTTTCTGTTCATACAGTGACTGAGCAATATCTAGGGTTTTTTTAGCACTAAATCCAAATAAGCGATTTCCATGCCTTTGCAATTCAGTCAAGTCATATAAGAGAGGAGGTAAGATCTCGTTGGTTTTTTCACAGATCTTTTCAAGCTTTGCCTCTCCCTGCTTAAAGCGTTCGAGAATCTGCTTAACGAGAGGGTCCTTTGGATCAAGCCTTCTGGTCTTGGACCAATCTGATTTTTCTTTAGATGTCTTTAAAAAACTCAGCGCCCATTTTGAATTCACATACCATGCTTCGTAGGCACGATCTTGACTACGGCGCATTTCAAAATCAATGTTACCGAGGTCTGACTCACAACAGCTAAAGGTCCCTTTTATTTCCGCATAGGTTTCAGGAACAAACTCTATAATTTCTTTTTCTCGAGCCACCAGCATTGCTAAGGTAGGGGTTTGTACCCTGCCAATAGATAATACATCGCGGTAAACTAGTGAGTAAGCGCGAGATAGGTTCATTCCCACAAGCCAGTCAGCCCGGCTACGCCCTTTGGCGCTATCAGCCAATTGGGAGTATAGGGCTCCATCCTTTAAGTTTTTGAAGCCTTTTTGAATTGCTGACTTCGTGAGGGAGGAAATCCAAAGGCGTTTGATAGGCTTTGTACAGCCTGCATGCTCGTAAATAAACCGAAAAATCAACTCCCCTTCACGACCTGCGTCCGTTGCGCAAATCACCTCGGAAGTCTCTTTCGCATTGAGAAGGCGCCGCACTATTTTAAATTGGTCCAAAGTTTGTGAGCTTACCTTTAAGACCCAGTCCTTTGGAATCATCGGCAGGCGCTTTAAATTCCATGCTTTCCATGCAGGCTCCATATCGGCAGGGTCGCCAAGTTTAACGAGGTGGCCTAAAGCCCAAGTTACTTTGTAAGCTTTAGCTCCAAAATATCCTTGACGCTTTTCTTTAACCCCCAATGCTGCAGCAATATCCCTTGCCACTGAAGGCTTCTCTGCAACAACTATGGCAACCAAACGCTCCCCTCCACCAAAAACGAAGCCACCGCGGCCTTTCACGTAGGGCTTCCTATTCTCCCCCCACCCCTCAACAAGTGCGCTAATCCCCTCCGAGTGGAGGCTGCATTATGAAGGTGGATAAAGCTCGCCGAAACTCAAATTATTATGGCAAAGCCTGCACAAGCTAACAACTAAACACCACAATGTCCACTGACTCCATCCGGCCTTAAATATTGTAGATGGGATTGCTTACGGCAAACATGTGAAATCCACCCCAAGCTCTTCAGCAGCCACAGCATCTGCGGCAATTTTGTTTAAAATCGCCATCCTCAGTGAAGCCTCGTGAGGGTGAGTCAATTCTGTCATGCATCAAAACATGAGCCCTATATTTGTATAAAATCGCCCCATTCAATTCTATAAGCATCTGATTTTATTTGATATAAAAACAATCATAACTGGCCAGTCAGTCAATTAGCCGTCCTCGCTCTCTAAAATCCGGTAACCCCTTGGCCTTCGTTCAGGTCCTAGATAGTGTTCGAACCAGACAGCATACCTTAATACAATAGTATGAGAGTATTCATGAACCTTAGCCAAGAATCCACGTAGTACGGCAGCTATCCAAGTAGCTTCGTATGCTCGCTGGTGAACTGAAGGTAAACGACAACCCAAAAAGTAGGAAGGTAAAGGATCTAAGTATGGAATTAAGCACCCCAAGAAAACGTAAGCAAATCCCAACACTGATGCTAAGCCTGTGGTTGTTACCCGTTGGCTCAGCATTGGGCTATGTTCAACCTGAGGCGCCAACTGACAAAGGCTTCACCCCTCCCCTGATGTTTAAAGAGCAAGTTCTTAGACCAAGTACAGAAAAAGATACAGAGAGCAAGTTCAGCAGCACAGGAGCAAGCTACGTTGAAAGAGATAAGATCTCAGGTGAGACACGCCTGCTATCCGGCCGCATTCCGCTCAACGTGGGCTTCGATTTTTCAGCAGCCAGCTTAGAGGCTGCTTGCCTTTCTTATATAGATGAGAATCCCGAGATATTTGGCGTAAGCTCAAAGGACCTTACGCTACGTAAAAGCTCTTTATATTTCGGGAAAGAAGAACAATTCTTAAAATTTAGCGTCAGCCGAGATGGACTGGATGTCTTTGATGCAAGCATAGACTTCCGCTTTAAGAATGGACACTTGGTACAGATTGCAAACCATAGCTTCTTTGAAGCCAAATTAAGCTCATCTCAGGAAAGAGCTGACTTGGATGACATTGCTGGAACAGAGACTGGCGCTGAGTTCATCGACAAAGGAAAATTTCTTTATCGTGTAAGAGCGACAAAAGACGCTTATGAACTGGTTAAAGTTAAGGAATACAACATACAAACGTACCTAGGGCAACGTGTCAGCATCCAATTGGAAGCTGACTCTGGTGATGTTTTTCAGCTTAAGAATAAAGACTATCACCTGAGCAAGGCACAGGCTGATCTCCACCCTCGCTGGCACAATGAAAGCCTCGAAACAAAACCACTTCCTTACCTAAAAATTAGCACCAATGGCGGAAGTAAGTACTCCGATGCAAGTGGCAAGTTTGACTACTCAGAAAGGCAAGCCCCATCCATCAACGGCCTACATGGATCTTATGTTGATATTGTCCCCAAATCTGGTGGTAAGATCTCAAAAACTGCTATTGCAGGCGACAGTGGATGGCTGATAGACCTTACCAAACCTGGAAATGACTCACCATGGATAGATAAATTCATCGCTCAAACCATGGTTTACTACCACACAAACCTTATGATCTCTAAGGCTAAGGAATACATCAGCCATAGCTGGCTTAATAGCACATTGACTGCAAACGTTAACCTGACTCGCACTTGTAACGCTCACTGGGATGGAAGCACCATCAACTTTTACTCTGGCAATAGCCAATGTGCAAATACAGGGATCATTGCTGATGTGGTTTACCATGAGTGGGGCCATGGCCTCGATGCAAAAACAGGGGGCATTGCTGATGGAGCCTATTCTGAAGGCTTCGGGGATATCATGTCCCTTATCATGACCGGAAGCAGCAAGTTAGGAATTGGTTTCAGACTACCAAGCAATGAGCCTGTTCGTGATCTTGAGCCAGACAAAGTTTATCCTGATGACCGTGGTGAGGTTCATGCCGAAGGACTTATCATCGGCTCTACCTTTTGGGATCTCTTTGAAGAGTTACAGGCAAAATATGATCGAGAAAGAGCCCTTGATATCCTTGCAAATTACTCGTTTAAAATGATCTTTACTGCAGATCGCTACACCGAAGTTTACGACGCACTCCTTGTGATCGATGATGACGACGGAAACCTTAGCAATGGAACTCCTCACAAGTGTATTTTGAACAAAGTGTTTAGCAATCATGGCTTAGCTGATGAAGCTCTGACTTGTAAGTTGGCAGCCCCTGAGGACTTTCAGATCATCGACTCAGATGGTGACGGTTACCTTGAGCCTTCAGAGACCATATCTCTAAAAGTGTTAGCTAAAAATTCTTCAACAAACACCTTATCAGGGCTAAATGGTAGCATCAGCCTTAAGTCAGGCGACGACATCATCATCGAGCGTGCAAGCATCTCTTGGGCTGATATAGCTGCAGGTGAGTCTAAGCTTAGCGATGACTCAGCAAGCATTCAGATCAGTGAGTCAGCTCAGTGTGGTGCCACCTTTAAGCTGGGCCTCAAACTATATGCTGACAGCAGAGAGGTGAATAGCGAGCATATCTTTAGCATCGGCAGAAACCTAGGAGTGGCTCAAAGCTTCGCAGGCACAGGCTTGCCAGCCCCCGTGTCAGACTTTGAAACCACCACGTCCGTTGCAGCCATCAGTGGCGATGACTGGAGCAGTGATACCACCATCAGCAAAGCGAGGCTTCAGTTCTTTATCACTCATACTTATCAAGGTGATGTTAGCGTAAAACTGATTGCTCCGGATGGGCAAGAGTTTGAAATCTTCAAAGGCAGCGGTAATGTTGATAACGTAGATTTTGATCAAGACATCACAGAGATCGTCGCTGGGGTAAAAGGAAGCGGAGATTGGACCTTGTCCGTTTACGATAAAGCTCGTAGAGATGAGGGTAGTTTGGATCAGTTTAGCCTGACGCTAACTCCAAACAAGTATGTTTGCGATTAAGCTTCCCTGGCTGCAATAAGCAGTCAGGGAACTTTCCTGAACTTCTTAAATGTTCCTTCTTTGTTCCTTGCCTATCAAAAATTTCTTTAAAAAAAAGAGCTTACCTACGGTGGTTGAGGACCTTTGTGCCCCTTGAACACCAATAGTTTATGACAATACAATTTTTCTTGTAACTTTCTCATGCCCTGTGACGATAATAATATTGCTTTAGGGACGCTTATAGCGTCCTGTTTCATCATACGCCCCCAGTTTTTTAGATGAATCAAAGCAATAATCCAAGACAAGACTAAAGAATAAACTTATGACTATTTATCGATGATTGACGCTCAAAATCTTGCGGAGGACTTATGCTGTCTAGGTATTATCGCTTGTTGATGGTTTTTAGTATCACGGTTGTTTCATGCAAGGATTTGCAAAACAGTGCTCCAACCGTTAGCCAGAGTTCTTCCACTAAAGACTCAGAAGCGACTCCCACTGAAAGGGTCACGGTTAGAGAGATTAGCCAAATCCCTAACAGCTCTGAACGTGCGTCATCAAGCAGTATTCCCCCAGCAAGTAACACCGATAAGGAAGAAGAAGCTCAAACTACAGATCCTGAGGCAAAAAATGACGATTTAAACATACCTGATTTAACCCAGCTAGAGCCAGGAACCTACCTTACTGCAGAAGACTTTTTAACTGGCCAAGCAAAAGGAGCTGAGCAACTTTCGAAAATCTGTGCTCGGCCTGGAAATGATCGCATACGAAGAACATTTTGCTCACAAGGGGGAGCAAGCCCTTTGGCCAATCTCTCAAGCATAACTAGCTTGAGAGAGTTTCAAGCAGCCATCGGTTTTATTGTTCCCAGCTTCGAGGACGTCGAGGCAAATATTCAAGCTGCGGCAGATGCGGGCGCAGAAGATCCTGTGGCTGACGGGGCCTTTCGCAGTGGGATGAATGACACTTCATTTGCGTTCACCGTCCATTCGTCCTCTCTCGTCAAAAGCTTCACAAGCCCTGTAAACCCTAGGCTCGTCATGTTCACGAGCCCAGTTGAAAGGCCAGAAGATTCAGAATTGGAAGACCTAGATATTCCAAGTGATGTGATCGCGATTGGTTTTGTGCGTGGGGAGCAATTTGTTGAAATCGCAGCAAAAGACGAGGACACCGGAGAGATCAACTTTTTTCTTTTATCTTTTACTCAGGAGTGCAACGCTCGTTCAAACGGAGAGGCAAGTGGGTGTACCGATACAGAACTGCTCACTGAGGCAATAGAATCCAATTGGACCAGTGTCGACCTATATGAGGACGTTGACTTAAACAACACCATTGCAGATTGCTTGAGGTGTCATGTGGTCGAAGACGATAACGGAAATCCTAAGACAATCTACCGTATGCAGGAACTGCTACCCACCTGGACCCACTGGTTTTCTCCAAACCCCGAAGGCCAGTCCATGTTAAATGAGTTTAAAGAGGCTTACCTCATTGAGGGAGCGGTTGCAGAAAGGCACTTGGCAGGGGTCCCCACTCAGGCACTCTTGATCGATAACTCTCTTCGCGAGAGGCCAGCAAGTTTTGGTAATCCTGCACAGCTGCAAAACTTTGTACAGCAGCAGACCTTGTCAGAAGAGCAACCAAACGAATTCAGGGGTGACATCATCACCCAGGAACGGTTTGAAAGTGGTAGCAGCATCTTCTGGCAAGAGATATACGACAGCTTTGTGAAGGGAGAGGCAATCCAAGTGCCCTATCAGGCCCTGAATGTCTGCACGCCAGCAAAATTAGATCAGGAGCAACTGAATCGGCAGAACTTTTTTATCAACGGAACCCCTCTCCCAAAAGATAGTAAACATGTCTATGACTGTTTTAGCGAAGACGCGTCCCTGGGGATGGCAAGAACATTCAAGGCTTCCACAAGTGCTGAAAACCTGCTTGTGAGCGCTTGCAGCTCCTGTCACAACCCCCAACAGAATCTGGACTTGACGCGAGCAAGGTTTACCATTGATCCACAAGCATTGGATGAAAGCCTCAGGAGTTTAGCCCAAAAAGATATGGAAAACCGGGAGCTGGGTACTGCAGAAATTCTAAAAACGGCAATTTTCAGAATATCAGGGCTTCCTGATGATCACCTAAGGCTTATGCCACCAGATCGCGATCATATTCTTAGTAGCACCCAAAGAACTATGCTTGTAGATCTTTTAAAAAGTTATATCCAAGATACTAAGCAGAAGTAAGAAAGAGACCTTCAGGTAATTAAGCCAACTCCCAAGAAGCAAGCATTCAAATAGCCTTGCTTAAATAGACAATAATTTCTACTATCACTTCATATCATGATTGCGACTAATTCAGGCGGGGCGATTTATGCTTAGGTTCATATTTGCTATTTTAGTTTTTGCTTCTTTCCATCATGCTAGTGCCCATCCAACCGTTATGGGAACTATTTCTGGGGAAAATATCACCTTACAAACCATCGGTCATGCTTTCGCCGGCTCGATTAAAGATCGAATTATAATGGGCAGAAAACTTCCAGGTCAGTTTGTATCTGAGATCAAAGTTATCGACCATGATCGTGAGTCTGTATCTTACTTTAAAACAAATGCAAGCAGTGTTTTCGGCGGCGAAATCAAGGTACAGAGCCCTAGCTCTTCGCAATCCTTAGCAATCGAGTTTGTAGCCCTAGATAAACCTGAGAATAAGTACACCTTTAAAATTGGTGGAAAGGAAGCTGAGATTTTTGTTTCCGCTGATGACTTTAAAAACGGCCATTTTATAAACCCAGAATACACGATGACCTTTGAAGGAGAGACCTTCCAATTTAAGCTTGAAGGGCAAGCATGCTACGGATACTCAATGCACTTGATTGCTATGATTATGGGTGCAGCTATCATTTAGACTCAAGCTTTATCGTCTTTTTTAGCTTGCGTTCAATTTTTCCGTATCATCCCAGCTTGAAAAGTAATATTGTTTGGCTTGACTCAGTCCCATCCACATTTGCTGTTTAAGTGAGGGTTGTTGTAGATTTTTTGGCAAAAAAGCAGTCTTCTTAAGTATTCTTAGGCTTGCTGATTTTTCGGAACAACAAAATAAAGCCCAAATAAAATCCTAAAGAGACAATAGCAGCAATGATGGGGTTTGTGACTAGATCAACCCTGGTAAAGGATAACGCAGATAAACCAGCAATGAATAACCCAAGTAAAGACTCTCCAGCGATTAGGCCTGAGGAGAACATAGTGCCCTTATGGGTCAGAGCTTCATGCTCATCCTCTCTTTTTCTATAAATGATCATGAGCGAAAGCATAGAGCCAAAGAGTAGAGGCAAGGTCAACTCTAAGGGTAGGTAAACTCCCAAACCAACGGGCATAAGCATGATACGAAAAGAGATTTTGACTCTCTGAAAAAACCACTCTAGTGCCATCAAAACAACAGCTAAAACCGCTCCCCATGCGACCACATCGAGAGGAATATCAGCTTTTCCAAATATCCCACTAATCAAACTCGCAATCAGATTGGCTTGGGGGGCTGCCAATTCTTGGCCTCCAATCCCTCCTGGAGTGTTGTTATGAAGGAGGTTTAAGACTGGAGCCATGATAAGAGAAGAAGCCAGGACACCAATAAGCTGTGAAAGCTGTTGTTTCCAGGGGCTAGCCCCCAATATGTATCCAGTTTTCAAATCATTGCAAGCATCACCAGCAATCACAAGGGAGCAACCAGAAGCCGTCACCACCAAGAGGCATGCTGTCATAGCAAGCTCATTACCATAGCCCAATGCTGTTAAGGCCGCTCCAGCAATAAGGATACAGCTTATCATGATGCCAGATAAGGGGCTATTAGACATGCCAATTAGGCCAGCGATATAGCAGAATGCTGCCGTGAAAAAAAATGCAAGAATCAACGTGAGAACAATCATCAATGCGCCCAAACCATAGGTTCCCACGACGGTTTTAAAAAATAGGAAAAGGCAAACCACCGCTATCGAAAAAACTGCGAGTATGGTTTTAGTGCTCAGGTCTTGGCTTTTTTGGTCATCATCAGAAGATGCTTTAACAAAAATGGACTTCACCGCTTCAAGTAAGCTGGACCGGACCTTAAACATACACTCAACGCCACCAACAATCATGATACCGACCCCAAGGTAGCGAGCCGTAGAAGCCCAATAAGCAAAAATAAGGTCTACCGCATTGCTTGAGTTCATAGTTTGATCAATAAAAAATGGCATTGTCAGCCAGGTTAAGGCACTCGATGCAGCCATCAAGACAGAGACGTTCCAACCGACAATATAGCCCACCGCCACGATTGCCAGAGAGGTATCAAACGATAGTAAGAAAGACTTCGAACCGAATGTAAAGACCCTAGAGATACTGTGATTGATTATCCCTAACAAACTCGTGAAGAGCTTAAAAAAAGCTCCGACCAACATACCTGATACAATTTGCTTTCCCCCTCCCTCCGAGGAGTCTTTGTTGTCGCCTTCTTCTCCAGCCTTTAAAACAGCAGCACATGCTAGGGCTTCTGGAAATTTGAGCTCTTTATTTTGCGTCGTAATAAAAACCCGTCGCATTGGGACCATAAAAAGAACACCGAGAAGGCCGCTGCACAAAGACACGGCAGTGATTTCAAAATAGGCAAAATGATCCCTCACCCCCATCATGAGCAAAGCCGGAGTAGTAAAAAGAACACCAGCAGCCATGGATTCACCTGCGGAGGCAGCTGTCTGCACTAGGTTTGACTCGAGAATTGGATTTGAAGACTTTTTTAGGAATCTAAAAATCATCATGGCGACCACTGCAGCCGGTATAGACGCTGAAACAGTCATACCCAGTTTTAAACCAAGATAAACATTGGATGCCCCCATCAAGGCAGCTAGCACTATGGACAACAGAATTGCCCTCGGTGTCATTTCCGAAGCATTCTCTTGGGATTTAAGCGTCTGATTCATCATAAATACTCCTCGTGCGATCCAAAAACCACCATACCTCAAGGCAGTATTTATAAACATTCCCTTACATGATTTATAGAACTTTTTTGAAAAGCTTAATCTAAAATATTTTCCTAAGAATACCTATAATCCGTAATGAGGCTGCTCTGATAGAGCCAAATCCATGTAGCTTTGTCAAGAAATCACACTCCTATTCATGATCTCTTTCGCTCAGTGGAGGTAGCTTTCTGTAAAAACTGTCACAAATAGGGCTAAACACATCACATCATTGACAGTCAGATGAGCTTCATATAGCGTAGCATTTTCCGTTCTGAATCGCCAAAGAAAGGACTGCCAAATGAAAACTCACACGATTAAACTTTTGTTATCACTAGCCTTGATTATTAGCTCTGTCACATCAGCTTATGGAGCTGATGAATCGAATGAAAATAATTCGCCTTACAACAACAACCAGAGAACAGCAACTCAAGAAATCGACCTTGAAAGACAAGCTCAAGATTATAGAGTTAATCAGAAGTTTCCACAAAGTAGCACCATACTAAACTCATCTAGTATCTGAATCTATTGATAGTCGAAACCATAA
>JABSRF010000310.1 GCA_013215275.1 Oligoflexales bacterium
AAACCTCAAATAGCCAAATATATCAACTACCTAAATTGCTTACTAGTTAGTCAATAGTATGGGACCAGTGCCATTATAAATAAAAGAAGACTAAATAATAACAATTGCAGCAGCCTCTCAATGGGTGGAAAAATTTGATCATGGCATTACCCCAAAATGCCCGGTATGATGGAGAGAGGAATGATTTAAATCTTTGAGGCGTTAGCACTTAATGATTTCGCTCCTTTGCCGATAACGGGAGTGGAATAGAACAATTAAATTGCACTGGTAGAGGCACATGGATCGACGCGAAGCGATAAAAAAACTGATTGACCAAAGCACAGCCTTAGCTGGGTCTGCAATGCTTGTCGGTTGTTCTTCTCATTCACACCTTACTTTTGATCAATGGGGCCCCATTCAAACTCCTAAAGAGCATGGGCACAAAGAGCATGGGCACACATGCCAAAAGTTAGATCCACAGCTCCATAATCAGATTGAAAAAATTAAGAATCATGCCAGTGAAACCCTAAAAAGCGAGGGGCAAGCCTCCTATTCAAAGTTAGTCCATAACCAAGATGAAAAAACTCAACACAAAATGGAAAATTTTGATCAGGATCATCCTGGCGATATCATCTTAGGTCCAGAACGAAAAGCTACCTTTCTAAGCTGTTACAGAAAATTGCAGCAGCTCTACCGATATATAGGCTATGGCAATTTCAATTTGGTCAGCTTTGAGGAGTTTATAGCTTACAGCAAAACGGCCCCCCGATTGGAAGCATTGAGTCCCGTGGAGTTAAAGTTCCTCGAGGAAATTTTCTACTTTTCCGCAGAAAAATACGGCTTCTATGGGAAGAAGCTGCAAACAAATATTACTGACAAAATACCTAGCAAAGAAGTCATCAAGATTCCCTTTAGTGGACACTATCTTTACCGAGATGTCTCTTACCCGATCTATCAAAAAATTAAAAAGGACGTAGGCCGATCCATTATCTTAACCTCTGGCGTAAGAGGGGTGGTCAAGCAGTTACACTTGTTCTTTGCAAAGACTATTAAATCAGACTTTAACCTTTCGCAGGCATCCCGCTCCCTTGCACCTCCTGGTTATTCGTACCACTCAGTTGGAGACTTTGATATAGGGAAAAAAGGCCTTGGCACTTTTAACTTCACCAACAAGTTTTCTCAGACTGATGAGTATAAAAAACTCATCGACCTTGGATACATTGATATTCGCTACCCAACCGACAACCCATTTGGTGTTCGCTTCGAGCCTTGGCATATCGAAGGCAAATTCCGCCGAGTCTAATTATGCTGATCGCCTCTTAAAAAAGCTATAAATCAGATCCGTGACTAAATGTAGGCTGTCGGAAAAAACTAAACCAATAAAACCAGCTAAGAGCATCTGTGGGTGGCCTTCTGCCCACAGAACTGAATCGCGGATAATCTGACCAACACTTTCTTGAGCAATCAAAACATTCTCGACACTAAACTCTTGATAGCAATAGATCAGTAAAGAAGCGATGCTACCAAAAAAAACTGTGGCTAAAAAAAGGTAAAGGACCCTAGAGATGGTCCCAATTATGAAAAAATGTGACAACTTGCGATGTGAAAAACAGCGATTATAAGCGTACCAAATCCATGAGAACCAACCCCAAGCTTGAGAGCTCCTAGATTGCTTCAGATCTAAGTCAGGAGATAAAAAAATGGTACCAAAGAATGCGGAGCCAGCACCCACCAGTAAGTCATCTAAACTAAAGGAGCTGTATAGGTGGAGCAGTGGTATTGAAACACTGATTGCGGATAAATTTACGATGGTGTGCGTTCTTCCACTAGCCACGATATCACCACTATCTACACTTAATTACTACTTAAGGGTGTATGAGACACAGCTTCCTGTTGCTACGTAAAACTGGGCATTACTCCCCACATCTCTGAAGATTTGAGTATACTCAATCTTTCCACTTTTAATATAGTATTCAAAGTTTTCTGTATAGTTGTAACTATGAAAATTGAATAGCTCCACCGTCTCAGTTCTTCTCACTACTTTAAGTGCTTTCAATGTTTTAAATTTGGGATCAAAGAGTTCAGGTTGTCTTGTATGCAGATCCCTGATTTCAAAATTTTTTTCATACTTCCCAGAGTCTAGTTCTAACTGAGCTTTATCTTTTGCCCACAACGACTGCTCTAGCATTTGGGGTTTTCCGACCGTGCACTTCAAGTTCTCGATGACACCCATCTCACTGGAGTGTGCACGACAAAATGCAAAGTACGTCAACATGACCGTTGTGATGAAAAGAGAGCTCTTTTGTCTCCTTAGGATCATAACATACCTCTGAATTATCAATTGTGCTTGTTTGATTCCATTATGAGGTAATTTAAAAGTAAGTTCAATAATATTTTAAAATAGCAAGCAAAAATGACTTATGCTCGTTTTTTCTAAAAAAATTGTTAGCAGAGTTTTAAGGATTGCTTGAGAAAAGAGATATCGGAAGAAGCATGAAGAGAAGATCAAAAACTCAACAAGCTTGTCGCATTATGCTGGGCTAGCAAAGCCTGCATCTTCACCCTTTTTTTTGTCTTCACTTTGTCCGAAAGAGTCCACCCGTTTTTTAAGTTCGAGGCCGGTTCTCCAAACTGGTAAACGCTTTTCTTTTACGACAATACGCTCGCCAGTTTTTGGGTTTCTTCCCCAGTAGCTAGCATAATCTTTAATTGAAAAGGCTCCAAAACCCCGGATCTCAACGCGCTTACCATCGTTTAAGGTTTTCGCAACGCTGCTAAAAAACAAATCTGTTAGCTCTTCCGCTTTACTAATGGTTATATTTGCTTTAGAAGCAAGGTTTTCAATTAGCTCCGACTTATTCATAACCATCCCTTATTTTGGAAAGATTAACAAAAGCTTGCCCAACCGCGGACATCAAGTTCTACACCCTTGGGGACAAAAAATAAACTAAAACTAATACAATGACCAGTATTTAGACATCAGAGGGAAAAATATGACCCCCTCTTTAAATCTGAAGCTTAAATTAGGCCATTTATTGATGACTGAAACTTGATTAAACTTGCGGCGAATCGCGAAGATGGTATCTTAACTGGGGTTTGCGTATGCAAAAAAGAAAGCCTCGTCGCAATGCACACAGAGCTGCTTATCAGCTTTACTTAGCCGTGTTCATATTTGCTTCTTGGCACTAGCGGCGATGTCATCCTTTCATTGATATTAGCACTAAGAATCTAAGGAGATTTTCGAGTGAGTAAGATCACAGTAGCTCCACAGGAGCAATTGGAGCAGCTCAAAGTTGGGGCTGATGAGATCATTTCAGAGGAAGAGTTATTAAAAAAGCTTGAGAAGTCTTATAAGAATCAAAAGCCTTTGACCGTTAAGCTTGGAGCCGACCCTTCTCGCCCTGATATTCATATTGGACATGCTGTGGTTCTCAATAAACTAAAGCTGCTTCAAGACTTTGGACACCAGGTAAAGTTCATTATTGGAGACTTTACAGCTTTAATTGGCGATCCTACCGGGAAAAGTAAAACGAGACCTCAGCTAACCAAGGAAGAGGTTGATGTAAACGCTCAAACCTACAAAGAGCAAGTATTTAAAATCCTAGACCCTGAAAAAACGGATGTGGTTTACAATAGCCACTGGCTAAACAAGTTTACTCCTATGGATTTTATCCGCTTGATGGCATCAAGGACGGTACAGCAGCTGATTGCCAGGGATGACTTTTCTAAACGTTACCAAGACCAAGTCCCCATTTTTTTACATGAGCTGGTTTACCCAGTTATGCAAGCCTATGATTCCTATGAGT
Organism: Oligoflexales bacterium; assembly: GCA_013215275.1. Lineage (GTDB taxonomy): Bacteria > Bdellovibrionota_B > Oligoflexia > Oligoflexales > Bog-1112 > JABSRF01. The sequence goes on from JABSRF010000310.1 coordinate 3,786, forward strand.
TAAAGGCTGACATCGAACTGGGAGGAACCGACCAGAAGTTTAACCTATTACTAGGAAGAGAGTTCCAGAGGCAGCAAGGGCAAGAGCCTCAATGCATTATTCTCAGCCCACTTCTCGAAGGCTTAGATGGGGTCCAAAAGATGTCAAAAAGCCTCGGTAACTATATTGGACTTACCGATGAGCCTAACGACATGTTTGGAAAGACCATGTCTATTTCTGACACACATATGCTACGCTTCTACGAACTATTAAGCCGCAGGGGAAAGCAGTATTTGGATCAACTCAAGAAGGGTCTTAGCGATCAAAGCATGCATCCAATGGATGCAAAGAAAGACTTAGCCGAGGAAATTGTTTCTCATTACTGGGGTGATGAAAAAGCAAAAGAAGCTAGAGCCCATTTTCAACAGGTTTTTTCGAATAAAGCTATTCCTGACGATATTCCATCTCACAAGATTTCCCTGCAAAACGGGGACAGCATCAACGTTTTAAACCTAGTTGTAGAGCTAGAGTTTTGCAAATCGAAATCCGAAGCAAGACGCATTTTGAAGCAAAATGGCATGAAGCTCAACAATGAGGTTATTAAAAACGAAAGCATTAAGCTTGAGCCAGCCAAAGATTACATTTTTAGGCAGGGTAAACTGAAAATGGTTAAACTCTTGGTGGACTAGGCCCTAATCAAGTGACCTTTATAATGGCATAATTTTCAAGATTTTCACTGGATACATGAGCAAATTCACCAT
>JABSRF010000311.1 GCA_013215275.1 Oligoflexales bacterium
ATTATAGCATTCAATAACAAGTTTTAGTTTTACTTATACAAAGCTATTTTTGGTCTGGACAGTGGGGTCCACTTCAGAGCTAAACATAGCTATGCTCACAATCATTGTCTTTTGATCAGCAAAGGTGAAGTCCACCTTAACTTCAAAGGTATAAACCCCTGTGTGAATGAAGGGGCCTCGTGAAGATGGGTGAAATCCACTGCTATACGTTTTGTTTTATGAGTCATCACCACGCAAGTTTTGCCATTGGGTGCTACCAACACTTGGAGTCATCACCACGCAAGTTTTGCCATTGGGTGCTACCAACACTTGGAGTCTTCACCACGCAAATTTTGCGTAGCAAAACTTGCGGTTAGGTGATCTCAATCACGAATCCGAATATCTAAAAATGATCGTTGTGATTATAAAGCGGGTCTAGGTTTGGAGGCACCCCAGTCTCGACTCCTCCAAAAATTCCATTGTCAGGATTGGTTTTATCAATATGCCCTGAAGGAGGCACAAGCCGCTGCTTTCTTAAGAATTTCTGTAAAGGTGGACGATCTTTATAGGTGCCCCAACTTTTCGCCATAAACCTTCTTCTCTGCAGCTGCATCAAATCGTTCAAAGCTGAGTAACTTCTCAATAAGCCTGTGATTTCACCAATGACGAACATACCCTCCTTGCCCAAAGTTTCTCTAAAGAAGTGCAAACCGTACACATAGGTCTTTAGGGCTCGTGTCAATTTAACCAAATACTTGGCAACGAGTCGGTTTTTTTCTCGGCCAGGATCCTGTGAGTAGGCTTCCCTTATTTTCCTGTAGAAACCCAAAACCTTTTTCACCATTGATTTCAACGCAAACTTCTTATGAAGCTCCTTTATCTTAGCAGGCTCTCCCGGTGTGAAATACCAGTCGTTAGTAAAGTGTGATCTCGCAATGGCTTTGATTTCGTCATCACTAAAATCCGCAAAAACTTTCTTCATTTGCTTTCCAAATAAAAAAGTGCGGGTCAAAGCGTAGACTTTTGGATATTTTCTAACCTGCTCCTTATCAGGAAGAATAAAATTATCATAAAACTCGTTTCTCTGATCAAAGGAGTAACGCCTATTCAAATCATGGATTAAAGCATTTACTTTTTCTAATTTTCGCGAGCGGTAAAAATCCTCTGTTCTGATAACCATCACAAAGTTTTCCCCCTCATCTTCGTCCATCTCTAGCTCTATCCGCGTTCTTTTTCTATTTTTTACAAGCAGATCAAATGCACTAACACCTAATTCAAGCCTTTCTATACCTAAGTGCCTATTATCAGTTCGAGAAACTCTGTAAAAGTATTTTTTTTCTCCATCAGGCAAGGTAACTTCTGAACTGACTTTTAGTTTTGCTGATAATTTATTTAGAAAGAATAAAAAGCCTAAACCAGTGGTGTAAGCCGTTCCTTTTGCATCCACAGAGTAGTTTAAGTCGGCCAACTCTGATGAATCAATTTTTACGACTGCTTTGTTTAAATCTTTCAAAGCTAAATACTCTTTGGCTCGTCTTGCTTCCGTTAAGAGATCTTCAGCCTTATCCCTGTCTTGTTCTGGAAGCTTCATGACATAGTCTTGCATATGATAGGAAAAGCGGGAGGCGCCAAGTTTCAAATTAAACAAAGGAAGGTTCAAAGCAAATAAGTCAATGGTTCCGACGTCAATCGCCATACCTCCGAAGGACCTATTATCATTATCTTTGTAATAGTGGAGCTGACCGTATTGATCACGCAGAAGATAGTTTGAGGTGATTTTTCTAGTTCCTCCTAAAAAACTCAGCTCATTATTTACAATAGGATCGGTAGAGTAACCACCGACCCCACCCTCGATCTCAAAGCCCACCTTATCAAACGAATGAATAACCTCGAGGGGCTCAAGTTTAAAGGCTGCATAGTGATTGATATTGGCTATGATTTTGAATAAGTCAAACTTGGAAAAGTATGCTTTCCCAACCTCATCCTCATAGTGGATGTGCCTAAATTCCTTTATATATAGGCTGAGTTTAAAATCACCTTCAATGACAGGTAGTTTTTTAATTAGTTTACGAAGCAATGGTGAGTCAATGCCGACTTGCAACTGAATCGAATCGGTGATTTGATGCAGATGAATCTTGTCATTTGCACCCATAATATGAAAGTTAGGCTCAACCTTTCTCGTTGCAATGGCAGTGATTCCTAGGCCTACTGGGAACTTCGTGCTCATACGACTAAAATTAGCAATATTAAGGTCCTGCTTTACCCCCTCCAAGCCTGCAAGTCCAGTACTCCCACTCTCACTGCTTTGTTCAATCCTCCAGTCTTGCACAGGTATATCAAAGGTGATTAAAGCAGGTAACACGGTCCACCAATTTGCAGCAATTTGGACAGGATCGTTTTTATCCTTAAAGTAGGTTTTAACAACTTTTCCTTTTTTTATGACATCACCATCCTCATCCTTTAAATTTAACTCCTTCAAATCAGGCACATCATCAGGGGGGAACTCATCGCTAAGATCAAACGCTTTGATAATCTCATTTCTTCTCAGGAGAAGTTTGAAGTAGTAGATTTTAGCCACTGGTAGTGGCATCCCAGAGTCTAAAAGTATTTTCAGTATTGTATCTTTGTCTATCGACGCTATGTTGCGAGCCATCCACTTTAAGTCATACCAGCTTGTATTCTTAAAATTACGTCGGCGGTTAGCAAAGTCATTCCAATGAAGTTTGACGGTGTCTTCATCTTTATTGAGGCCTATGAAGCTTGATGCAAATGCATTAACCCTGTAGATGGAACCCAATGAAAAAATCTGATTGGGCTTTTTGAGGTACATAGGACCACCCAATGAAGAGGCAGGATCATGAAAGCGATGCAGTGGCAGCAGGCCCTTTTCTGTTTCCTTGAAAATCAACTTGCAGTTACCGGGGTGAAGGTCATGAACCCCCATCCACCCCAATAGCAATATCAGTGACCGGTATTCTCTGCGGTTTTGCAGGTCCCAGCTACCAACATCAAACGGTGCGACCCGCACTTCACCCTCAGGCCTACCTTCTAGTAGCACATCTTTAATTTCAATCCACTCAATACCTGTGCCTTCTTCAACACCATGGGCCTTAATAAACCGAGCAACGGATTCAATCCGATACTTACTCGCAAAAGCAGAAAAAAACTCATCAACGCTATCGTCCTCAAGGTATACTCGCACATGTTTCCGATATTGGACCCGGTCTTGGTGCATACCAATTTGTTCCAAGAGTTTGCTTACTGCGTAGTCTGTGTGGGACTCCTGTCCCATCTTGATTTTTAAGTCATAGGTCTTGCCATTTCGTTTGTTTTTAAACTTTGTTTTTATTTTTTCAGATAATCTTGATCTGAAGTTAACCCGTTTAAAAATGATACGGTCCTCATCTTTAGGAAAGTACTCCGGTTCTTCATCCTCCTGTTCATCATATTCATGGCGTCTTTCCCAAAAAGCGCTTACCCCAGGGTCTATCTTGGATATGTCATATCCACATTCGATCAGTTTTTTGAGTTGATCTGGATTTAAATAGTGATTTATCGGAATATGCAACCCAAGACAGGCACGGATAGGGAGGATATTTCCATTGCTAGTTCTAAGGTTAAAGGCCTCTATACCATCTTTATCTTCTTTGCTAAATTTATACGGAGTCAATAACCTTTTACCGATATGGGGTATATCCACATCTTCCGGCCAAATCGTCCGATGTCCATTCGGAATAAAATAAGTTATATAAGCTCGTGCAAAATCATTTACAAGCCCTTGCCATAAATGCCTATCTTTTTTTTCACTGACTAATTTATGCAAGCGCTCAATCTTTGGAATCAAATACTCATTGTATCCTCTAATGATAGGGCCTTCAGGCCCGCTTTTTTCATTCGCTTTTTCTTTTGATTTCTTATACTTTTTTACATCTATTGCCAATTTTTCGAAGAGGATGGTTTCGTATACGTCCTTTACGACAACTTTTTTTTCATATTTTAAATGATCTAGAAAAGATTTAATCTTTTTTTCATCAAACTCTCCGTTTGTTTTGAGCTTAGACGAAAAAAACTCTTCAGAGGCCTGCTCATGCTCCTCACTCAGCTTTCCATGATCTTTTCCAGTGGCATTAAACCTTTCCGCCCTAGCGCTCGGAATCAAAATATTTAACAAAATTAACATTTTAATAGCGTTTAAAAGCGTTAGTTCACAAGACATTATTTATCACCACGATTTTAATAAATGGTTATATTACTTGTCTTTATAAACCAGCTGAGCGTTAAAGAGCAATGATTTTAACTTTATTTAAATTTACTGGGTGACATAAATCTACTTATTGAAATCTACCGTAGCTCAGCAAGAGTCATTTACCTCACCATAAATGAATTAAGAGGTCACTAAGGTGCAAAATTAAAGCTTGACGAACATGGTGCTAAAAATGATGGCTTTTGAGATATTCTATAGCCTTTCATACTTAGGTTGATCTCATTATTAAGCCCCTATAGTCTGAGCTTTTTGGGTGAACTATGCCAGCT
>JABSRF010000312.1 GCA_013215275.1 Oligoflexales bacterium
ATATGGTGAATTTGCTCATGTATCCAGTGAAAATCTTGAAAATTATGCCATTATAAAGGTCACTTGATTAGGGTCTAAAGTCGCCCTGCGAAGCGATGAAAATTTTTCTTCTGCACTTAATCTAGCAATCCGCCTATTGAGCCTAAAAGAGCAAAGGCATAAAATAGGGTTTCTTTCATCTTATTCTCCCTAATAAAAAGTTAAGCAAGGAAGCATTCAGCGATCAAACCCACCGAAAGAACGCTGGAGCTGTCATTGCTTCCAGTGCTTATTCGATAAGCTCGTTGCACTTCCTGCAGGAATTGGAGCTCGCAGGAGTGTCAAGAACATATGCTTGTAATTAAAACGTAAAGTCAACAGGCATTGATACCTGATGGTAAAAGGGCGAAACAAAAACCATCTCCACATGATTGATAATGATAATCATAATTGATATTATTTATTTAGTATGGTAGGGTTTCATCTAAATTCTATCTGGTAACATGCCCTGACTTATATCAAGCAATTTGGAGCGATCCTATGAAAATCTTCCATGGTATTGTCGTAATTCTATTGGCCCAGCTATTCACTGCCGCATATGCTGCGGACCAGAGTGTCAACGTTTATTCCGCAAGGAAAGAGCACCTGATAAAGCCAGTTTTTGCCAAGTTTGAAGCCAAGACTGGGATTAAGGTAGAGTATTTAACCGGAAAGTCTCCTGTATTGCTTGAACGGATCAAAAGTGAGGGAGCAAAGACGAAGGCAGACATATTCATGACAGTTGATGCAGGCAATCTCTGGGCAGCAGCAATTGCAGGTTTGTTACAAGCTTACAAATCGCAAGAATTGGATAAAAATATTCCCTCCTACCTTAAAGATCCTCAGAATAAGTGGTTTGGATTTTCAATAAGAGCAAGGACCATTGTTTACAATTCGAAGAAAATCAATCCAAGCGAACTAAGTACCTACGAGAATCTTGCAGAGAAAAGCTGGAACAAGCGCCTATGCTTGCGAACATCGAACAAAGTATACAACCAGTCCTTGGTTGCGATGCTCATCGACCAACTAGGGGAAAGCAAGACTGAGGAAATCGTAAAAGGCTGGGTGCAAAACCTTGCCGTTCCGGTGTTTTCTAACGACACCAGGCTTATGGAGGGAATCCTAGCCGGGCAATGTGACGTGGGTATCGTCAATAGTTACTATTATGGCCGCCTTGAAAAAGACAAGAAACACGGGGATCTTAGGCTCTTCTGGCTTAACCAGAATACGTTTGGAGTCCATGTTAATATATCAGGAGCGGGCATCACAAAGCATGCAAAAAACTTAGAAAATGCTAAAAAGCTTCTGGACTGGCTTTCCTCGCCTGAGGCTCAGAATTTATTCGCGGACCTTAACCTTGAGTTTCCCGCAAATCAGTCTGTTACACCAGCTCCATTGGTGAAAGCGTGGGGATCATTTAAACACAGCCAAAAAAATATTGCCAAAGCAGGATACCTCCAGGCAAAGGCTATCAAACTTATGGACCGAATGGGGTATAAATAATTGGAGCCATCTGGCTACTTATCAGCCTTAACCGATAAACTTTTTCGTTATTCATTCCTTCCTTTAGTCTTAATATGCCTAATGCCTTTTATGGCTGTTATTTTAAGTTTTTTAGGACCCATTGATGAAAGTGTTTGGGAGCATATAAAAGATTACTTACTTTTTGAGTATGCAAGCAACACTCTACAGCTGCTCGTTGCTGTGATTGCGACAAGCTCTCTTATTGGAGTGTTTTTTGCCGCCTTAGTGAGTTTTGGAGATTTTCCTGGGCGCCGTTTTTTAATGGGCTGCTTATTAACGCCCTTGGCATTTCCTGCCTACATCTATGCCTTTGTATACACTGGAGTATTCTCTTATAGTGGAATTCTAGCCTCTCTCGAATTTTTTAGCTTTAGATCATTTTGGGGCCTAGTCTTCACCTTATCATTAAGTTTTTATCCTTATATTTATTTACTAAGCTTCCAAGGGTTTTCATCCATAGGAAGTAGGTTTTATGAAATGGCAATGGTGAATGGTTTGTCACCGCTAAAAAGCTTTTGCTCGGGAGCCCTTCCTATCAGTTTCCCATGGATTATGACTGGGGTGATTTTGGTTTCCCTGGAAACCATTGCGGATTTCGGCGCAGCGTCCATATTTTCCTTTGACACCCTCACCATCGGCATATACAAGGCTTGGTTTGGTTTTTTCTCCCTTCCAACAGCCATGCGGATGTCCACGATTTTGGTTGGGCTTGGCATTTTATTGATCTTGTTTAAACAGTACTACCAAAAAGATAAGCTTTATGAAAACAAAGTAAACAGCACCCCCATAAACAGAATAAACTTAGGATGGATGGCGACTTTTACCTGTGTCATCTTTCTCACTTTTGCCTTAACCCTACCCCTCCTTCAGTTGATCCTTTGGTCCAGTGGTTCTGAAGCACAATGGCCCCAAATCATAAAACTCTCAGCTCATACCTTAATCATCTCATTGATTGGGGCTATTGGGATAAACTTTTTTGGATTTCTAGCCATTGCAAGCATGAGGATTTCCCCAATTAAGCTCAGTCCATTCTTGATTAACTTACCGTTAATAGGATATGGCCTTCCAGGCACGGTGATTGCAACCATCATATTCTTCCTATTCGGGGGAGTTCATGGATTTATCGGGTCCTTACTTCTCTTGGTTTTAGCTTATTTTATTCGTTTTTTTCCTCTTGCTATGACCACGATTGGGAGTGCTGGAAAAAGGGTGCCTCTTTATTTTGAAGAACTCGCAGTCCTAGCGAACATTCCAAGATTGACTATCTTTAAAAAAATCTCCATCCCTTTGTTGAAACCTGGCTGGTTGCTTTCATTTGTATTTTTATTCATTGAAATTGTCAAAGAACTCCCAATGACCTTAATTATGCGGCCCACAGGATATTCAACCTTAGCGACGAAGGTCTTTGAATTCAGCTCAGAGGGAGAGTGGGCCCACGCAGCAATCCCTTCCATTGTTATTGTTTTCATTAGCTCGTTTTCCGTTATTTGGATCATTGCTAGAAAAATAGGAAAGTAAACTGATGCTTGAAATCCGAGACCTTGAGCTTGAGGTGAATAAAAAGCGAATTACCAAGCCTATTTCATTTGATATTCCTTGCGGTGAATTGACCTGCTTGTCTGGTCCAAGTGGCGTTGGTAAAACCACATTGATTCGCACCATTGCAGGGCTCCATAAAGCAGGGAGTGGAACCATCAGCGTAAATGGGGTTTGTTTCGTTAAAGACGGGAAGGAGTTAGTCCCTTGCCACCTAAGAAAAGTAGGGTATGCGCCACAAGAACCTAGCCTGTACCCGCATATGACAGTCAAAGAAAATCTTAGTTTTTTTCTTAGGGGGCTGAATTTAGAGACACAGACAAAGCGAATAGAATCAGTGATAGAACAATTGCAGATTACCGATAAAGTTGATTGTTACCCTCATCAGCTATCGGGAGGTCAAGCCCAAAGAGTCGCAATAGCTAGGGCTATCGTCAACGACCCGCAGATCTTACTTTTTGACGAAACATTAAGTGGGATTCATACAGAACTAGCGATCAAGGTTGGGCAAATCATCCTTAAAATGGTTTCCGAAAAAAATATTCCTGGGATATTAGTCAGCCATGATTTAGAACTAACAAAAAAAATAAGTCCAAACACCTGTGTTCTTAATAGTCAGGGCTTAAAAAGATCATGAGAGCTTGGATGGACGCATTTCATCCATAAAACAAACTCCAAAATCGTTGCAATTAAACACTATTTATATTATTGATTAATCCGGTTTTTATTCAGGTGGTCTGGATACCTTAGGATGGAATTAGAAAAATGAGCCTAGTAAAAAAATGCTATTTAACATTGCCTCTATTGTTTGCAGGATATGCGTTTCGTAGCCATGGGATGCCATGTTATCAATGGTCAAAGACTCATCAATGCGTCGAACGCTGGATAGAGTGTGAGGATGATGAAGTGGTGTTTTCTGAACCTTCGTTAGCTGATGACAAAGAATGCGAGTGGCTTGAAAGAAAACATATGAAGATAAAGTCCAATAGGTCTCTTAATTATTTTTATACCAAATCTAAGGAAGAGCTGCATTCAATCGTTTGTAAAGCTGAGCAGGAAGAAGATTCACAATCGATGCAGTTTTTTCAGCGAAGTGAATTAAAAAGATCCACTTACGCTAAATCTACGACACAACAGAACAATATTAGGCACCCTTATACCGAAACTGAACAAAACCGCCCCTCCAACACAGACTATGTTGCTGGTTTTGGTGCCTCGCTAGAAATGCTCGGCTGCCTATTAGATACTCTTTCACTTTTCGCAATGTTCAACTAAACTTCTTCATACTGACAGGTTGGTCAATTCAATAAAATTTGAGTAATATTATTTCATTGAATACTGTTACCAATAACCAGTCGCTGTAGCGAAATGTAATCGCCAATCCCCCAAATATTCGCTTTAGCACGTTTTGGCTGGATTTTTTCTGCAGA
>JABSRF010000313.1 GCA_013215275.1 Oligoflexales bacterium
GACTTGAATTTAGGTGTATGTTTTTTTCTTAGAACCATGCCTTTTTCTCCTTATGTAAATTCAGCATGTTACATTTATGAGTTTTACTTATCAAATGGTCCTAAAAACGGGGTCCACTATACTTCTCCCATAATTTAACAGGGAAAAGCTAACATATTTCGAGTTTGAAAGGGAAGCAGTTAAGGAGAGTTCCATTTTTAATTATGGTTTTATTATCTCGATCACCTATGAGATTCTATTGATGAAACACTAAATCAAGACTACAAAGTGGCCTTATAAATCACCGAACAGCAAGAAATCGATTATAAGAAAAAACTGGAAAAGCTTGATTTCTGCTTTGACAAGGCCAATGATCTATTCTTTAAGCCTATTGAATCAGTTTCCCAAGCAAAGGAAGAATCCTTCGAGATCATCAAAAACCTTGTCTACATCAGTTCAGTTTCTTTTCATGAAATAGTCGAAAAATACTCAGAAAGCATCATGGACATCGCAACAGAAATGGGTAAGGAAAAACCTAACATAATTGTAGAGGAACAAGATAAGATATTGGTGCCAGGCAAAATTCGAAAATCTATTGATGTTTCAGTCTTGCATCTATTACGCAACTCAATTGATCATGGAATCGAATTCCCTCTTCTTCGTAGCAAGCTAAATAAACCAGTCACACCGCAGATTCACCTCAATGTCTACAAAGAAAATGAAACCATATTCATTGAATACTTTGATGATGGCCAAGGGCTCAATATCTCAAGGATTAAGAGCATGGCTATAAAGAACAAACTGATCAGTAGTGACGAAACGTTAACTGATGAGGGTATCGCAAACTTGATCTTCGAATCAGGTTTCTCAACCAGAGAAGAGGCCACAAACATCTCTGGGAGGGGGATGGGAATGGATATCATAAAGCAAGCAATAGAAGAAGAAGACGGAAGCATTAACATCGTATTTACTGATGAAAAATCTGAGTCCGATCATAGAAAGTTTAAGTTCGTCATAACCATGCCATTTGATGCCAAGCACTTTTTTATGGCAGCTTAACAAGCAATACAGTAGTTGTCGCAGCAAGAAAGACTGTAGATGTTAGGAAGGTCCAAGTTTTATGCCTGGATGGTGTTTTTCACTTCGCTGAATACTTCTTTAAATACTCCGAGTGATTGGGTAAAGCTGTAGGTTAAGGGCAACAGCTATTTTAGACTTATCTTGACTTTTTTCATAACTATTTGCGAGGCTTCTAATCTCGTCTTTTATCTCTTTAATTTTCTCTCTTAGAGACTCAAATTTGGCTTCATCTACCAAAACGGTGACATGTCCGTATTCTCTTTCCTTTACTCCTAAGCTAAGAGCATCTTCACTTTCCTTGAAGAACTGCTTATGTGCATTTTGAATAACTTCGCTTTTAATATCCTCAGTTGTGGCTATCAACTTGTTACAGTTTTGATAGACACCATCAACCTTCTGAATAATTTTTTTGCTTAACAAAAAGTGCAAAGCGTTATTTATTTCTTCAATGGTGGTTTGAATTCTCACCCTTCTGATGATCCAAAGGGGATCTGGTTGGAATTTGGCACCATAAATGTTAACAAGCATTCCAATCACGGAGCACATACGGTTAGATAGATAGTAGTTAAGTGGCTCATCAATGATTAGCTTTTTATGCTCATGCTTAATAACAGCTAATTTTCTTGAAATCTCAGATTTCTTCGCTTTATTTCTCTCTTGTGAGAGGTAAACAAGCTGCTCAAAATAGTCTTGCTCAATGGTTGAAAAGTGTAGCGAAGAGGAAATCTTCCTAATGCCTTGAAATGCTAAGTTTTTCTTTTTTTGAATCACCAAGCTTATATAACCAGACCCAGAAAAACCAAGGTCTTTGCTAAACTTTCTTTGGCTATAACTAGGATCTGCAATCCTGATTTTTTCGAATAAATGCTCCAGATACAAACGGTAATCTTTGTAATGCATAACGTCAACTTCTGCCGTTATGGTACTGATTGCTACATTGCCTAGCTTGCTAACTTCCTTGCTCATGGCTTGCCCCTCGAAGATTTTTACCTCTTCGTTAATTTCCGGATTCAGCACTTTGCACAGTGCCCACCCGAAGTATAAGTTCTACTTGTTCTATATTGTTATCACAGTGGTCTTTATCTTCGGTGCAGTATAAACCAACATCAAACTGCGAGGAGCGAAATACATTGTTCACAAGAGATGGCTGAGAATCTGCATCAAAGCCTACCACTAGAGGTTCGTTAATCTGCAATAGAAACTTAAATAATTCAGTAAAAAACCCAACTATTCCCTCGATTATGCTTTCAATAAATTCAACAATTGGATTTTTTACGGACATAACATTTTGTTCTTCATTATCTGCTATTTGCGTGTATAAAAAGTTGTCATTCAGTGACAACACCAATTCATTTGTATATTCGAAATTACCATTATTGGGATGAAGCTTCATCTCCATATTACAGATTATCATCTGCTCAGAATAAGCTACGATTTTTTGACTTTTTGAAACAAGTGGAAGCTTGTTTTTGAAGCCGATAGCCTTGTCTTCAGATATTGCTTGATATGATTCGAAACTATCAAACGTTATGATTTTCTCTTCTAAATCTTGGTTCTCACACAAGCTTGCTAGCTGGAGCTGCGCATCAATTTCTGGCATGTTACTGCCACTTGCACCATCTTTTATCTCACTAGCAACTAAAACTTGCTGGGACTGCCCTTTTATCGACACCTTATGACTTCCGACTGGAACATCTTGGATGGTATACATTCCGCTTCCGTCTGGCTTCGATGCAACCATCTTAGTACCAGCTATCTTGATTTCACCCTCATCCCATAAGTTAACCGCTTTTCCTGTTACAGTTTGAAGGGGTAAAAGCTCAACTTGAGCAGTCTGTGGGTTATTCTTCACCAAGTTTAGCGGACTAGTTTTAATGCCAAATTTGTCGTTGGTTTTAATAATGAAAGAAACCCTCTCACTATCCTCTACGCCAGTAATTGCTATAGAGTCATCTCCAACTAGCGAAAAACTAACTGGAGTATCTTCCTGTCCAACAATATAGATTTCACTGATATCCTCAGCCCTCTCTCCTAAAGCTAGATAGAGGCTAGGATCAATTTGGACGGGAAGGTCATTAGGGTCGTTATCTTTGACGTCTTCAGTTTGACCATTTCCTACAATAAACCCATTGTTGTCAGGTTGGTTTTGTAAAACTGCACCCTCTGGTGACTCACCTGAACTGCGACCATGTTGATTAGAAGCCGTTAAAGGAGTCGATGTGCCATTTTCTGCAATCGTCTTAGATCGGTCAAAATGAGAGCGATAATTGCTGCTCTGGTCATTACGACTGCAAGCGCAAATAAAAGACACTATTAAAATTGCATACTTTAAATCAAATTTTTGCATAAAATTTCGCCCGAATATAACACCCACCATAATTGTCGGCATTTTGCTGATAAAAATTTAATTTATATCCCTCAATAGATTCTTTATGAAATATTCCTCATTATTCTATACATTAATTTATTTATTAATTTTTGCCTTTTATGGCCTATTGTCCACTGTGTCTTCTAGAAAAGAACCCTATTCAATGATTCTCATTAGTTTTCTATATTTAAGTCCCGATAGGTAGTATGTGCTAAGTAAATGGCCATTTAACTAGCAATTTGAAACCAACTTTGGATCCAGATGAGAAGTTAGAAGCAGGAGCTGGGATGACAGGAAGAGTAGCGTTTTGGGTGATTTATGGATCACTGTTTATAGCATGCGGAAGTGATTTAAGTGAGAACTGTAGCAGTAGTAGTAGTGAAGCAGAGACCGATGCAGTGAACAATGGCTCATCCAATAAAGTTGGAAATTTGGAAGAAGACCTTTCCGACAGTAAAAACATAGATAGCGAAATTGAACGAGGACCATCCACATTGAATCGTTCAAACACGCAAACTCAGGCCAACTCCTCAGACCGTGTGCGGAATGAGACAGCCTCAAAGAGCAGCTCAGAAACCGCACAAGCTTCAAGAACAACTAACAGCTTCAATGAAGCACAAGCTGTTAGCACCCTTGAGGAAGCTGGTGTGGCTGGTGACAGCCTTGATGCAGCAGTGGTTGAAGCGAGAGCTTTCAATCTGGCCTCCAAAGGAGGAAAAAGTGGAGATCAAGAGGTAGCGAACCTTGTAGGTATTTTGAATGGAGCTGGAGTTGATGACCCTTTAGCGTTGATTGAAGATCTACTTGGTATAGATTTAGCAGACTTGGATATTGAAGCCCTTATAGGCGACCTGATTGCTAAATTGCCTGCAGGTATTCTTTGATACCTCTCTCTCACTAGATTTCTAGGGATCGTAAAACCAAAGTCCTTCCTACAGATCACAACACAGTAAGTAAGCATAACCCCGCTTAGGTTTTACGATCCCGCCGAATCCAATTATTACCTAGATTCTGCATGCTATGAATTTCTCCATCGCCGCTATCAAAAATATACAAAAAGATTGGAGGAAAATCTCGC
>JABSRF010000314.1 GCA_013215275.1 Oligoflexales bacterium
GTTTCGAAGGGTACTAAAAAGTCCCATATTACAAGGATCATCATAACCTAAACGACATTTTTTGATGGAAACTTCTGGTAAAGCTGAGTTGGGTGAGCAAATAAACCGCATGGGGAGTATGCTAAATTTTGATAACGTGAGTTTTGTCAATGCCAATGATTTTGTGGGTACAGAAGCACATGGTCAAACACCGATTGAAAGGTTAGAAAGCTTTCTCAAAGCTTGTGTTGGAAAGTTGGATAGGCAACGTGGATTTATAGAGGCCGAGGGGATGATTTCCCGTGCTCAGAGTTCACTTAATGAAGTGCAGAAAGGGGAGTGAGTGTTAAAAAAGTTAACGATATTATGCTTGTTTGTCGCTTTTCGTGCAGGTGCAACATGCACGGACGTTATGGAGGGATACAAGGTGCATCCAGAAACGAAGTGGTTAACAATCGAGCAGCTTGCAAAAGACCTCCATGGAAAAGCTCCTATGACGGTCGGTTTTGACATAGATGATACGGTGCTTTTTTCCAGTCCTGGTTTCTATTACTGGGGAAAGAGGTTTGAAAAGTTAGATCAGAATTATTTCAGCAACTATGATTTTTGGCATGCTATCAATAATGGCTCTGACGAGTACAATATGCCCAAAAGGATTGGTAAAAAGTTGATCGAATTCCATAAGGGCAGGGGAGATCGAATCTTATTTATCACAGCTCGGTGGAAGACAAAGGTTGAATCCGTGACTAAGCTTCTAAGGGAAACCTTTTCCCTACCCATGGAGCATCCAGTGATATTTACCGGATCCAAGGTGAAAAAAAAGTTATCTAAGCTAACTCCCATTCTCAAGAACAATGTGAAAATCTTCTACGGAGATGCTGACAACGACATTCTTAGTGCCCAGGGGGCAAAGATCAGAGGAATTAGGATTATGCGTGCTCCAAATTCAGATGACCAGCCTTTGCCACTTGTGGGAGGCCTTGGAGAAGAGGTTCTGAGAGACTCAATGTTTTAGTTTGCTATCCTTCCTTTAACTTTTGCTTATCTTCTTCTTTTTTTTATATTGCCAAGCCAACCTATGTAGGATCGATTAATCTGCTAATTTCATTTAACCGATGCGGCTAGTGGAATACCAATATTATGCAATGTCCCTAAGATGCCTCCTTGCAGAGGTTTGGTCACTTGCTCATCGTGGAATACTTGGCTTATGGTTTTGCGACTGTTAGTTCTGATTGGATTAGTGCTTGTAGCCTTCTTGGGAGCTGATATTGCTATTGCACAATCCAAAAAGGAGTGTAAAAGGCTGATTAGCAGCCGTTGCCCTAAAAAAGAAAACAGGACTCTCAAAAAGCGAGCAAAGTGTTACCAGAGGATCCATAAAAAGCAAACAAAAGGGTGCCGTAAGCTTAATCGAAAGCTATTTGTAGCTGCGAAAAAGAAACTTAGAACTGCAAAAAGTGGGGGTGGTTTTTTTGAAAACTATAAGTTTGCCATCATCGGATTTGTCCTCTTAATACTTTGGCTACAGGTCTGTATGTATGGAATCTTTTCGAAAGCTCGGTATAATCCCTGGCTTGCTTTTGTCCCCTTCTACAATTCTTACATCTTTCACAAGATAGCTGGTGTGCCGCCCCTATGGTGTGTTGCCAACATCACCCCAGCCTTGTTTTATTTCTGGCCTAAAACATGCGTGTCGCTCGCTGAAAGTTTTGGCCAAGATGAACAAATGGGCAAGACTATTGCTGTTTTGCCATTTGTTTACTTAGCTATCTTAGGGTTTTCTCCTGGGATTCAGTATGAGGGGAGGGGTAAAATGCCGAAGATTAGCTTTGATATAAAGCTATAAGGGGTACTCGCGAACAAACTGATCCCAAACCTCCCGAATTTTGGAGAGAGGTAGCCTGACCAAAAAGCCATCGGGCTTATCACTAAAAATCTTGCCCCATTCCTCCAGTAGAATCCAGTTGCATGCATCTTGATGATGGTCAGATTTCTTCTTGTCATTGAGCAGGTAATGACTCACCTGAGGCCAAGTCTGCTCGTCATCGAGTGATAAACCTAAGTGTTCCTGTAGACGAGATTTTGTGGGCATTAAGCCGGAATTGATCAAGCATCCGATCATCGTGTCCATGCTGCTTACCGAATTAGGGACAACTTTTTTAGATATTAAAAAGCAAAAAGCTAATCCAACAGCGACGGCTTCTCCATGATGAATATGCTGATCTGGAGGATTGTGTTTGTGAGAAATTGCCTCCAGTGCATGGGCCAAAGTGTGGCCAAGGTTTAAGGTAGCACGCTTCCCTTTTTCTGTAGGGTCTTCTGCCACTACCTTAGCCTTCAATTCAATGATAAATTCTAGCTCTTCGCTTAAGCTTAGGAGGTTGACCTCCTTCAAGGCATCGGCAATTTTAGCCGCTTTTTCTGGCTTTCCAGCTAAAAAGGCATGCTTGAGGCATTCAGCACCGCCTGAGCGAAGGACCCTAGTGCTTAAACTTTTCAAAAATTGGGGAATCACAAGCACTTTTTCAGGAAATGCGAATGAGCCAATCAAGTTTTTTCCAAATGGGTGAGCATTAACTCCAGTTTTTCCACCGACACAGGCATCTGCCATGGCGAGAAGTGTTGTTGGCACTAAGGTAAATGACTTTTTCATGATGTTTGCTGCAAAGGCTGCAGTATCAGCAGTGATACCACCGCCAATGATAAGCCAGTGATCTGGGCTTCTAGCTTTCTTTGCTGCTTTGCAAATATGCTCTACGGTATCGACATTTTTATTCTTTTCGTTTGCTTCCAGGTGGAAGTCAGCTTTGAAAGGGCTTAGGTTCCAGTGCTCTGGTATATTACGGTCTATGACCACAAATAGGTTTTTGGTCAGGAAGGCTTCCTTTAGCGCTTCAACGGGGTGGATGTGAGCTGGAGCGATTTCAATGGGGTAAGAGCCTGAAAGGGGCACAGCTTCGCTTTCTGTGTCGCACGACTTGAATGGCACCCCTCTTTTAAAAACTGATGCAGCCTTAGCGAGAGGGCCCCGCTCGGGTGCTCCAAGAGCCTCCCATCCTGTGAAGCGGTCTAGTTTTTGACTGAGTGCCAGATCTAAGGCTTCCCTAGTTGCAGAGTCAAAAAAAATGCTTTCATTATGGCCTGTTAGATTTGGGTTGAAACTAGCCCATGAGTGCCAGGCTTTTGCTGATGTGGGTGGGTTTTGCATTGTCCAGTTGACCGTAAGATTTGTCTTCAAGATTAAATTTCCCTGGCTAATTAGTTTCACTCACAAAGACCAACCCTTCAGTTTTATTCAATTCAGTAGAAATACGCAGCCTAAATCCGCAATGGCGACAGGGTTAATACTTTAAGATTTCCGCCCATGCTCCGATACGATAGGTAGTTGCTAAAACGGCAAAATATTTGAAGCAATTATTCTTAAAAAAATAAAAAATATAATTAAAATGGAATGTTACTATGGGTGATAAGTCGATTCGGCGGAAAGTGGAGGCGATCAAAAGACGCAAGATCACTTCCAAGAAGGTGGTTAGCCTTTCTGATTTTAGAGACTTAAAAGCAGCAATAGACGTGCGTAGCATCCTAGTTGTGGACGACGATGAGATCATGCGCAGTGCATTGAAACGAATCCTCGAAGGCGAAGGGTATAAAGTATTACTTGCTGAAGATGGTTTAGAGTTATCGAAGGTGTTGGAAACAACCCGTCTTGATATGGTGCTTTTGGATGTCAACCTTCCTTGGGTTGATGGCTTCGAATTATGTCGTATCATCAAAGGTCACCACAGCCTTAAGAATGTACCGCTTATCCTAGTTTCTGGCCGAAAAGGTAAGGAAGATGTGGAGCGCGGTTTTGAAATGGGCGCTGATGACTATGTCACCAAGCCTTTTGATATTGATTATATGATCGAAGTTATCAATAAAAGCCTGCTTAAATCCTCTACAACGTAGATTGGCGGTATTGTCGCCAACCAAAAAAACGATTCTCCATTGACCTGAATGGCAAAAGTAGTTAAAAGATTCCTCACCGATTGTTCCTCAGTAGCTCAGTCGGTAGAGCAGGTGGCTGTTAACCACCTTGTCGGCGGTTCGAGTCCGTCCTGAGGAGCCAGCTAACCTAATATTATTAGATACTTAGACCGTTGAATTCCGCGAGGATTTAACGGTTTTTTTGTTTTTGGGTATTTTTTTGGGTAGGCCGTTTGCCTACCCTTTTTTTGTGCCCAAAAAACGCGTCCCCAGTTATTACCGCGCCGAAGTGAAACGAAGCACGTCTTTACCTCGCCGAACTGTAGCGCAGGCCCCGAGTCATTGCCACGCCGAAGCGCAGCGCAGGCGGTGAGGCAATCTCCCTCGAAGCATGCCAATTGATGGAATGACCACTCGGCACTTTGCGAAGGAGATCACCTTACCCTCACGCTTCGTGCTCGGGGTGATGACGGTTGGTTTGCATATAGCCTTTCATACTTAGGTTGATCTCATTATTAAGCCCCTATAGTCTGAGCTTTTTGGGTGAACTATGCCAGCT
>JABSRF010000315.1 GCA_013215275.1 Oligoflexales bacterium
AAAAATCCAGCCAAAACGTGCTAAAGCGAATATTTGGGGGATTGGCGATTACATTTCGCTACAGCGACTAATTATGAAGTTTGTTTTGTTCGGACTTGTTTTGTTGATTGAGCTCAAAAGTCTTGGGCTTGCTTTTGGTGTTGAATCTTCTTCTACCGCTTGTGACGGAGGCATGGAGTGTCATCAAATTATAAGCTCAAAGGAAGATCATAGTCATGGATTAAAAACACTTTACCTTAATCTTCGTCGTTATCCTAGGCCAGGGGCTCCGGTTATCATCATGTCCCATGCAGTTGTTTTGAATAACCTTGCTATGACTACGTTAGGAGAATATTTCTGGAATGCTGGATATGATGTTTGGATGCCTAACATGCGCGCTCATGGAAATGGAGCCGAGTTATCGAGGATGGAGCCATACTCACCTGGGGATTACCACTTTGACCGCATTGTGAGCGAGGATTGGCCTTTGGTTGCTGATTATGTCTTTGAAACCACCAAACAACCTCTGAATATTTTAGGATATTCAATGGGTGGAATGACGTGGGAGCAGTATCTTAGCGGTGTTCATTTTGATGGTGCCTCAATGAAGCAGTCTGATGAGTTAGCATATGAACGCTCAAAAAAGGTTGCTAGCTTTATTGCGTTAACTGTCCCATCAGATTTGTCTGCAATAAATCCTACTGTTAAAAAACTATTAAATCCTCTATTGCCGTGGTTTCGTAAATACCGAGTGACCCTTCCATTTACGACTTCTAGCTCCTCACTGGAAAGATACAGGCACATGACCTATACGGAATGGGCAAGAAGATTCGTTTTGA
Source organism: Oligoflexales bacterium (assembly GCA_013215275.1). Lineage (GTDB taxonomy): Bacteria > Bdellovibrionota_B > Oligoflexia > Oligoflexales > Bog-1112 > JABSRF01. The sequence continues at coordinate 819 of JABSRF010000315.1, forward strand.
GCTTTTTTACTCCAGTTCTGCCAAAAATTTTACCTGGAGGAATTCTTGAAGCTCAAAATGGACTACCTGGTGAGTTTGACCGTCTTGTAAAGAAGCAACTATCCTCTCCTCATTTAGATTTTGTGGGAGACTTGGTTAGCTGGTTCGACGGTGAGTATGAGTCACTTGATGGTGTGGTTAACTATGGGCAAAACAAAAAAGTCATGGTACCAACCTTGATGATCTATGCTACCGAGGATCAGCTTGCATCTGCAGATTATTGCTTGAAACAGAGTGAGCTATATCCGAAGGAAGCAGAAGTAAGAAAGGTTCTAATTAGAGGCTTTTCTCATATCGACATCTCTTTTGCTAAGGCTTTGCCTTTAGTTGGTGCTAGTGTGCTAACGTTCTTAAATAACCCTGACGACCTTTGCACAGTTGATGAGCTTTTGGTTCTAGATGGAAGAGGCTCAACGGAAATTTCTGATAATCCAGAAGATAAATGAGATGGTCATACTAATGACAATGCAGGTGACGATCGGAAAATGGATGGTGTAACCCTCTTTTTTGATCATGATGTCACCTGGTAAGTTGAAGAGGCCAATTTTATTGAGGTATGGCCATAACAAGCCTACCGAAATCAATATGACTCCACCGACGATAAGGTATTTACTCATTCTATTAGCTCCGTACGCCTGCTTCTCAATTTGTCGGATAGGTCTGTATTTTGTCAATAAGACCAGATAGACGAATTTCATTATGTTTTTTACTATGAATTATAGGGTTTGTCGAAGGTCAGATCAATTAACGTTGGATCAGCCTTTCGCAGCACCTGCGGTAAGCTCAGCCTCTGGGCTTATTGTTTGGGCGGACTCTTCAGACGTGGACCCCTGCTTCAAGAGAGGAAGAAGCACGAGTAGCAAGGCACCACAACACCCCAGTAGGCAGGAAAAAAAACCTTCCCAGCCCCATATATCGATAACCTTTCCCAGTGGATAACCAGAAGCAGCCGCCCCCAAGTATGCGATCCCACCAGTAAAGCCGTAAGCGCTGCAAGCCATTTCCTTACTGACAAATTCTGCAGAAGCTAAACCAATGAGTGCTTGAGGCCCAAAGATAAAAAATCCGGAAAGGCTGAGAAGTATGTTTTCCACCAAGATGGTGCTTCCTGGTAAAGACCATGTGCAGGTGATGCAAGCTATGAGGCCAATAGCACAAAAAATGATGTATGGAATTCGTTGTCCCTGAAAAAGACGGTCAGATCCCCATCCTGCTCCCAGGCAGCCTATGAACCCACCAACCTCAAACCAAAACGCGCTTGCAGCAGCATCTACCAAGCGATATCCTTTGTGTTTATTTAAATAAACAACGATCCAGTCATTGATTCCTGAGCGCACAATGTAGATACAGAAACAAGAAATTGCGAGAATCCAAATCGCCTTGCTCTTTAATACATGGTTGAGCAAGGAGTTTAAGGCACTTTCTTGATTTGCGGGTTTTTCCGATACCTTTTCCTCTGGCTCTCCCTTGTAAACCTCCACCGGAGGTAAGCCTAAAGAAGTTGGAACACCTCTCAAGCTTGCAAGCAGCATAATTCCAATAAAAATACTGATCAATCCAGGAACATGCATGGCCCATCTCCAACCTAGACTAGTTAGCACAAATACTGAAAGAAGTGGGATTAATGCACCACCTAAATTATTTGCAGTGCTTAAGATACTCCACCACATCCCCCTCTCTTTTTTGCTAAACCAGTAGGTCAACTGCTTGGTACACGGGGGGAAGCCCCAACCCTGGAAGAAGCCGTTGAGCCCCCAAAATAATGCAAAAAGCATTAGGGACGAAGCGTTCCCAAAACAAATATTTGCGACACCCGTAAAGATCAAGCCAATCGACATGAAATACCTTGGGTTGGTACGATCTGATAAAACTCCGCTAATAAATTTACTGATGCCATAACTAATATAGAGGATACTTGCTAAGATACCCAGGTCAGCTTTGCTGTAACCTAAGTCGTCAATGAGGGCAGGCATCGCAAAGGTAAAGCTTTTACGGGTAAAGTAAAACGTTGCATACCCTAAGTAAATGGAGGCAAAAATACGCATCCTCCAATATTTGTATTTCTTATCTATTTCTGGAGAGATCTCTATGTGTTGATTATTAGAATGCATAAAATAAACCATTTTTTATTAATAGAGTTTAGATTGGCCCTCCTGCTACGCCAGGTTTTAAGGCTAACTTACAATAAATTACATGTCTATGATTTTGTTAGTTCGATTTATATTGATATTAGAATGCTTTTTAGAATCAAAAAAATAGTATCAATTTATGATATACATTTATTTTGATAGGGAATTGTTTTTTCTGCTAATCGATGAAGTAGTCTTTTTGCAGTGCTTCGCCTTTATTTACAGCATAATCACCAAATTCGGTGACCTGCTCCTCACGTAGCAAAAGCTCATCCACAAAGAAATTACCGGTGCATTGACGTGCATCCTTTGTCAAAATAATGTGAGCTGCATCAGCCATGATTTCTGGGTTACGTGCGTGCTTTTCTATGGAATCCTCTCCCACAGCTCTAAGGGCTGATGTCGCAATAATCGTATAAGGCCACAGAGAGTTGACTGCTATCCCAAGTGGTCTTAGCTCTTCAGACATTCCGAGGCTACACATACTCATCCCATATTTAGTCATTGTATATGCCACATGATTTTTAAACCACTTTGGATTCATATTCAGTGGTGGTGAAAGGTTAAGGATATGTGGGTTCTCAGACTTTTGTAGTGCAGGGATACATGCTTGCGAACAGATGAAGGTTCCCCTGACGTTAACATGATGCATCAAATCATAGCGCTTTATTGGGGTATCGGTGGTTTTACTAAGGTAGATCGCAGATGCATTGTTGACTAGAATATCGATTCCTCCGAAATGCTCGACAGCTTGAGCTACGGATTCCTTTACAGCATTCTCATCCCGAACATCTAGTTTTAATGGTAAAGCCTTTCCTCCAAGCTCCTCGCACTCTTCTGCAGCTGTGTAAATCGTTCCAGGTAACGTTGGGTGTTTTTCCGTTGTTTTTGATGCGATCACAATATTTGCTTGATCTTTTGCTGCTCGAAGAGCAATCGCTTTTCCAATGCCTCGACTAGCACCTGTAATAAAAAGTGTTTTGCCTTTTAACGTATCCATTCTCGACCTTTTTTAAGTAGAATGACTTTTGGTTTCCTGCTGACCCTGTTAGCATATTCTTTTAAACAGTCTTTTCAAACCATTTCCATGACTGCAAAATGCTCGCAACCAGAGTTAGGTCTTAACATGGGTTATCCTCATTCACGATCATCAAAATTTTTTTTGGCCTTTGCGATAGCTGGTGTGCTGTTCGGTGCGCAGGCCCGGGCTTTAGCAAAGATTGGGACCCGGGTTGAGCTCGGCTGGGTTTGGTATGACCAAGAGCTTGGCAGCGGAAGCAAGAAGAACCTTGAAGGAAAAATATCGAGCTTAGGCCTATTTTATCCGGTTCCCTTTGCTCCATCGGTGCACCTTGGGCTAGGTAACTCCAAATAAATATTCTACCCACTATTCCCTAATCAAGTGACCTTTATAATGGCATAATTTTCAAGATTTTCACTGGATACATGAGCAAATTCACCATATTTT
>JABSRF010000316.1 GCA_013215275.1 Oligoflexales bacterium
GCTGCTCAAAAGGCTATCAAAACCCATTTGCCAAAAAACCTCAATTTTACCATTTAAAAGATCGCTTGATTAGGGATGGTTTAATAAGCTGGGCAACGTAGTCTGCTGAAAAACCCTCACCCTTGGGCTTATCTGCAGAGAGTGGAACCGGTGGAAGGTAGCTGAGGGTGTAATTATACGCGGTTTTAGCCAATGATATTTCGAAATTTCTTTGTTTCCGATCTTCATCAGTAAGAGATGGATCATTTGGGATGCAAGGCATCACGTCATTTTCTTTGTCAGACACATCTCTCACCACGGAAGGATCTGTGATTGAAGTTGGCACTTTGAACTCCTATTAATTTGCATTAGGGACTGGCTATATTATAAGTTTTGTCAGGCCATGATCGAACACGGATGGAAAAATATGTGCGTTTTAACTGCTTCGCGATGATGCTGAAAATCTACAGGCAGGGATCTAATAGTTTTATATATTGCATAAACTTAGAACTTGTCATTTCGAGAGCGAAGCCGAGAAATCTCCGTGATTTATAGCGGATCTCTCCACTCATAAATTCGGTCGAGATGACAAATCTTGCAGACCTATATTGTTTAGGCATAGAAGCTATACTTATTTTAATATTTAACGAAGTATATCGTTAGCTCCATATGCTCTGCTCATCCATGATTTGATTCTTTTGTGCAGCAGATAGTGCTCGACGGAGCTTAGCTCAATGTGCCTTTCTTCTATATAAGCCTCTAAAACTTTGAAAAAATTGCGGCTTTTAAAGTTCACAAGGTTTGTGTTAAACAGTTGCCTCAAATTGCGCTTCACCGCTGATTCAACATCCCCTGGAGAAAGGGTATAAGGGTAGTTATCAGAGTACTGATATAAAAGTGCAGTTAATTCAGAAGACTTGCGGACTTTTTGCAAAGACCGATCCATATGGCCAAAAGCCTCCTGTTTTGCTGATAAGATCTCATTTTTTTTTGTAAAAAAATGCTCTATTTCGTTTTTGTTAGGGAGGTAATCTTTTGCCCAATCGTCCACCAATAAAAAACGATCCATGTATGCGCGCGCTCTCAAGGAGCCATGAAGTGCGTTATTGAGGATCAACTCACTGCCCAATAAGTGATCTAAGGACAACATGAACAAGGCATCTGGCTCCTGATCTGATTCCAAAGTATACTCAAGGTTTGCAATAAAGGCTTTGCGATTTGATCCCAATGCTCGATTTGCTTCCGTATAACCACCCAGAGCGTTGGTGTAATAGTCAAAGCTTCTTCTAGCCATGTCTAACATGCTGATATACTCTTTACGAACATCAATTTTAACAGTTCGCATCTGGGATTGAGCTATTAAAATGTTGGGAAGCGTTCCATAGCCAAACCTTAAGGCTAGTATCTCGTCGTTTGATTCATTGGCATTTGAGAACATGTTACCTGTCGCTGTAATACCGACGTTAAGTTTCGCAATTTTCAATAACTCTTTGGCAGTCTGCATCTCTATCGAACGCTCCACCACAAGCTCAAGGTACCTTTGCTTATTTTTATACTCAGTTGGTAATTCTGCCAGGCCCTTAACCACATTCGGAAAATGATCTAAGTCAGCTATATTAAAATGCTGTGCAGTGTAATCCCCATTGATTTTCTCAAGAGCCATGAGCAATGATAGATCGTTAAACCCGAGTTTAGTTTCTCCTCTTTTTGTAGCCATCTTGGTCCCTTCATAGGCAAACTTGCCAAGGAGGGTTGTTAAGGTCCGACTAGCATGCTGATACTTTTCAGAAAAAACCTGTAAATGAATGAAGTAATAATTGAGGATTTCAAACTCTTGGATCAATTGGTGTTGGTTAATGTAAAGTAACTTAGCCTTTAGAGCCTCATCTAATAAAGTACGGAAAAGCAGTTGTTCAGCCACATTTATGAGCCTTTTTTGATTCACTAGTTTTAACCAGTTAGCAGGCTGAATAAAGCCAAATAAACCAGCAAATACAGCTCCAATGTCTATACCCGTCACTCCGGAGGGAAACCTCAAGTCTATTTTCGGAATCAAGTCACCAAGTTTTGAATGGATGCCCAGCTTTGCCTGATACAACTCTTCAAGCTGGTATTGAATGGGAAAGCCATCACTGAGAACACGATGAATCACCTGATCAAGATTGAAGTATTGATCCCTTTCTCCCAAAAAGTGGCTGCCATACTTCCTCTCCCTTTCGCGCCAAACTGGGCTAGACTCATCCAAATCCCTCCAAAAAAAGTAGTTTTTGGTTTCATGGATATTTTCAATTTCTTGCTGCGACAAAACCTGATCGGGAGTAATGGGGGTTATGGAATAAGAAACAGTTGCCAGGAAAATGGCAAGGCAATAAACCAGTATACAAATTTTGAAAGGCATTTTCACTCCAGCTTTTATTATGGATTAAGCCTTTATACGCCCATATTTGTTATACTGACAGATCTGATAAACACAAGATAAATAAAGAATAAAAAAAGTATTTTTGTTTTTATAGTTTCTATTAAATTTTTATACTTTAAGGATCGATTTATATAAATTCGTTTCTAATATTCATTTTCAAGTGAGTAGTTTGCAGGCTTTATTTGATTGCAATATCAGTGATCTTCAGTTTAGATACAAAAGTCAGTCATTAGAGCGTAGGAGGAGCTAAATGCTAAGTTGTAAAAATGCTCTTGTTTTGTTAGCTTTTTTACTTTATCCACTCTTACTCCCAACGGCCAACGCCGAAACCTTCAGAAAAAATTCACTGTATGGCCTCTACCAGATCAAATCTGAAATCTTTGACGAGACGAAAGACCGTTGCTATGAAAACCCTGCATGCTTGCAAGGTCCTGGCGCACTCGCTTTGGTATCTCTTGGCCAAACTCTGTCACTGTGTAAAGACGGAACTTATGAACGCTTGATCGACCACAACCTGATAGCAAGCACAGTTAACCTAACCCAACTAATCGACCTTGAGCACATCCCTCATTTAATTGACAAGGGACGATGGGATTATAGCTGGAGAGAAGGGGTCATCACGTTTATGGTGGAAGAAGACTCTGTCAACACCAGTCACCCCAGATCCTACTATATAAAAATCTTAGAAAAGCCTGAGTCAGACTTTAAAGCAAAAATTTACTATAAAGACCTGAACGATGAAGATGAATCCGAAGGCATCACCTTAACCCCCTTAAACAGCTAGCAGAAAGGTTCGACCATGAGAGTAGCCTATGGAGTCGTATTTATAGCTGTCTCTATTTTTTGCTATTTGTTGTTTTGGCCGGTGAGTATTGACCCAGTAAGCTGGACACCTCCTGAAAATCCGCAATTTGAAGGACCTCTAGCTCCCAATAGACGCCTCTCTCTCGTTAAAAGGATTCCCCTTGCGGAAAGCAAGGCACCAGAGGATGTTGCAATCGATTCAAATGGAAGAATATATGGGGGTTTAGACAATGGCAAAGTCATGCGATATGAGCCGATAACAAAGACATGGCATACCTTCGCCAACACCCTAGGTCGGCCTCTTGGTATGACCTTCGATGCCGCTCAAAACCTTATCGTTTGCGATGCCTATAAAGGACTACTCTCAATTGATCAAAAAGGCCATATAACGGTTTTAAGCACCCAATCCGAAGGAAAGAATATTGGACTGGCGGACGATGTGGACGTCGCAAAAGATGGAATCATATACTTCAGTGATGCATCGTTTCGTCATACCTTCCGAAACTATAAGGCTGACGCCCTGGAACATAGGCCAAATGGTAGGTTGCTTGCTTACGACCCTAATTCGAAAGAAACCACAACTTTGCTAAAGGAATTATATTTTGCCAATGGAGTGGCCATTAGCTCCTCACAGGACTACGTTTTGGTTAATGAGACCTGGAACTACCGGGTCATTCGGTATTGGTTAAAAGGTCCCAAAAAAGGCAGTAGCGATGTCTTCATTGATAAGCTACCAGGGTTTCCTGATGGTATCTCAAACAACGGTAAGGGAATCTTTTGGATTCCACTGATTTCTCCTCGAGATAAAGTCCTAGACTATACCGCAGACAAACCCTTTGTTCGAAAAATTATCATGCGCTTACCAGATTTTCTCAAACCTGCACCAAAACCACATGCCATTGTCCTTGGGTTCAACGAACAAGGGGATTTGGTTCGAAACCTTCAAGACCATAGGGGGGTCAACTTTTCAATCATTTCAAGTGCGGAGCAATTTGAGGACACACTCTACCTAGGTAGCCTTGAGGAAGCAGCGATCGGCCTCTATAAACTAGATGCTCCTTTTAGCTCTTTATAATGACCGGGCCTCTATCCAACGAGTTTTTTTCGATAGTCAGAAAAATAAGAGCTTGCTTCCTCAATGATTTTTGGATCCTTGAATTCAATAAGAAAATGCAAAATTAATCTTGCCGTCCAAAATTCAAAGAAAAATTGTACTTGAAAAAAATAT
>JABSRF010000317.1 GCA_013215275.1 Oligoflexales bacterium
GTAAGTAAAGAGCTATATGAAGTCAAAAGCCTTTAAATAAAGGTATTTTATATTTCGCTACAGCGACTAAATAAGGCGTCTGCCTTCATAGCATTCTTTCTAAGCACCGGCTTGCTGTGAGTGCAGCGCTCATATAAGGTTCCTGGAGAGCGATAAATTGCCTCAGCCAAGATAGTATTTTCTTTGCCCTGAGATTTTTCGCTAATAAATTGCTTCCAGTCATCAATAATCTGCTCGGTGCTCATTTTATACGCTTGTAGAAAACTATCACCAGCATAGAGTCGCTTGAGGCCATGACTTCCATAACTTTCAAGCAAATAAGAAACTAAGGAGCCTGATATGGTATATGATCGAGCTCCTGCGACCTTCCAGAAAAACGGTGAGAACAGGTCTTCAATAGAGCCAATTTTGTTGCTTTTTATAAGCTCATAAGACCCTTCGTGTAGGTCAGGAGTACGCAGCTCAGGTGCCAAGGCTACTGCTAAGCCTTCAGTCAAAGCCATATTAGGGTGAAATCCGAGACCATGAAAACCAAAGTCTGAGCCTAAGGCATGAACCAATTCATGCCTTAGGGTTCGGTATATCTGTGAGGTTAATTGGATATGGATAGACGGGGTATAAACATCGGTCACATCGGTCCCCCCGCCTCCAAACGCAAGTTTTTTAGTTAAGGAAGAAGGATAAGCATAGATTTGAACCTTAGATGGATGCGGCAGCTCAAGTATGCGTATTAGTTCTAAAAGATGAAACCTGCTTTCCAGTACCAAATTTCTAGCAGCTTTAACATACTTGTCGTCCTTACCTTTGATATAATGAACTGCAAATAACTCCTCTTCATAGGTCTCAGGTAACACCTCTTTGAGGTGGGAAGCTCCTTGCCCGACGCTGGGGTATTGAGATGCTAGTCCAGCGCTAATAAAATAGCAAAAAAGCAAACCCAGAGGTAAAAATCGCATTTTAACGTGGTTCCAACTTCCATCTAAACTGAGGCCACCATAATTTTTAACTTGACTATCTTTCACTAAGTAAAACCTTGCAAGGTATGAATACAGGATGCCTAGCCCAAGAAAGAAGTGAGCTGCACGATGGTAAATGATCCCCATATCGATTGGTAGGTAGCGATCATAGATAGGGCCATGAAGAAATCCAAAAACAAAATGGCTTATGCGTTTTTGAGGGTGAAACCATAGCCAAAAAGTCAGGTCTAGAAATGACAAAAAGTAAAAACCTAAGAGCAGTAAAGATAGCTTTTTTCGGGACAACCTCTCTTGAGAGTTAATAACAAACAAGCATAAGAGCAAACTAAGGACAATTGCTGGAATACTATTGATTCCACTCCAAAGCCAGTACTCAGACTCTGCACATTTGCAGAGCCCAAAGAAAAATAAAAGTGGGCCTATCGCAAATGATACGATGACACATACAATCCCATAGCAAGCCAAGTTCAAGGATGGTCGCTTCAACGATAGTATTTTATTGTGAGCTTCCTGCAGAATATTTTTTGAGTAAAAAAAAAGCTTAGAGGTGCAATTAGTATGGCAGACCAGCTGAACAGCAGGGTATATTCGTACTCTAAGTTTCGGCCTACTTGGAAAACTAGAGGAACAATTGAAAAAAGAAAGTAGGTAGCAATCAAAATGTAAAATAAACGCAACGCATCTTTTCCTTAGATCAAACCTAGATGCTCTGCAAAAATTTCCAACGCTTGCTTCCTACTGGGCAACTAGATTGAAGAGTACTCTTATACTTTTTAACCTTCTCGAAATTATAATTAGCTTCGATATTTGCAGGTTCCTTATAGGAAGTTCTTAAGGTCTTTAGCACCCCATCAACATTAACCAGTAACCTTTGAACACGCATACTATACGAGCATTCTCCAGGAACAGGCTCATGGTTTAGCTTTTCTGCATCAAAGTCATGAAAAGGTTCCAATGCTCCAGAATTGGGTATGCTCTCCATCAACACCCGCAACTGGTCTATCTGCTCATTAATAAGGCTTATTGATTCACCTTTATAGACACTAATGCTCATATAATTTAAATGATTACGAATTTCTGTCAATATTTCTTCACAAATCTCACATAATTGAAATAAGGTTTCTTTATTCATAGTCATCCACCTTAGAGCTGTTAAAAAAGAGTGCTCTAATACCATAATAGTTATTTTAGCAGAGCAGGAGAAGAGAAGTGAACTAATGGGAGCAACCCAAAAAGGTCATAAAATATAAATGTATTATATTCTCACTTTTAGAAGAGGTGTTTATGGTTAGTTTCCTTTTACCCGCACAATAATGAACATTCGCAAATATTTTATTGAAGGGAGGGAAAATCTTGAATGAATTGCTCTTACCAAGTCATAGTGACAGAAGCATCAGCATTAGACAAGAGCAGTTCTAGTTGGTCTTTAGCAAGTAGATCCGGTGACTGTGGGGTTATTGAGGGAGCATCAAACATGATAATAAACTCCTTAGACCATTTATTTACGTGGGAAAAAAATGCCTTCCACCGCTCTTTGTCACTTAGGGATCTGACAACAGTGGGAAAATACTTTTTACTTTTGCTTTTCATAGATATGGTCCAAAGGTTTTGGTTATTGAGGTCAACCTTTTTGTCCTCTGGAGCAAACACTGAGATAAAAAAACCCGTCCGACTGCTGGCTTCACCAAGACTAAACGGAGCCTCTTTCATCAAACCAGTAAGTCTTTTATCAAATGCTCTTCGAAACTGGGGGGAAAGGTAGGTCGCGTGGATGTGGAACTTTGTCTCGAAGTTATCATACACCTCCGTACTACGGGTGTCTTGCTTTAAGATATCAAAATAATCTGAATCTTCATAGGGTGTTGGATGAAGTTTGACTGCTACGTCCCCTCCTGTTAACGAGTGAGTACAGGAGGCGGCAAGAAATAGACTAATCAAAAAAATGCGGGCTATCATAAGGCTATCCAAAAAAATGCTACCAAACGATTTTCTTACTTTCGTAAGATTACTACCTTTTTATAGATATTATATTAGTGCTTCTTAGAAAACTTATATATTATTGGCAGGCTAAAAAAATAAAAGCCACATGTTAGGCTTGATTTTAGTTACACAGTAACCCTATTGCGCCCATTTTGCTTTGATGCATAGAGTTTCTTATCAGCTGATTCAAGCAAGTCTTTGGGAGAGCCCATTTTTTGACTGATTTGAGAAATTCCAACCGAGAACGTTTGCTGATGTTGTACGAGCTGCTTTTTGCCACCAGCAACGACCTCTAGTTTATAGATATGGTTCGCACAGGCGGACCGCACACGTTCACCTAGCTCATAAGCTGTCTTGGCATCAGTGTTGGGCAGAATGATGATAAACTCCTCGCCTCCAAAACGCCCAAGAATATCGTCTTTTCTTATGTACTTTTTGACCAAGTGGGCGCTTTCTCTTAATATCTGATCCCCAGCATTGTGGCCGTAGGTGTCATTGACTCTTTTGAAATGATCTAAATCATAGTAAATGATCGATAGCTTTCTTCCAGATGCCCTGCTTGACTGAAACTCACTGGTAAGAGAATCTAAAAGGTACTGCTTATTATAGATCTGCGTGCCAGCATCAATGGTAGCCATGCGATAGATCTTATCTTGGATAAAACCGTCGATATTATCTCTGGAGAAAAACTTGAGCAAAACGGTTCCAAGCCTAAGCATATCTTGGTCATTCAATGACATGCGCCCGATCACCTTCTGATCGTTAATGTAAGTTCCATTAGCGCTGCCTGCATCTTCGATAATAATTTTGTCATTCTGCTGTATGATTCTTGCGTGAATTCGTGAAACACTTGCCTCACCTATGGTAATGTTTGCATCCACAGATCGTCCAATAGTGAGTTTTTCTCCGGCAAGCATGTAGCGCTTACCTAGGGCACTTCCACTGTATTGAACTAAACTGGCTATAGATTTTTTTTCACGGGGAGGCTTTAAATCTATCTGACTTATTTCAGCTATGACTGTTTTGTCTTCATTTGACATAACAAGATTCCGTTCAATACTCTTCTTGATTTAGTGTTATGATAAGTATAACAAAGTCGCCTAGGCTGAGCAACGAGGCAAAAAAGCCCGTGTTTTAATAAGTGAAATCCACCTTAATTCGTAAGGCTGAGGCCTATCATCTGCACCTCTTCTTCAGTGGGTTTTGTGAAAGTGATTCTTTTCATTAGAAATCATGAATATTTGCAGGGACAAATGTTCTTTTATTTTCGATCCATCCTTTCCAACTAAAAAAAAATTCCATATTGTTTATATTTGCTTTTTAAACTGTAAGGATTGCAAAATGAAAACTCTTATCATAGGCCTAGGCAACATGGGCAGTGCTCTCGCCCAAGGTATAGTGGACCCCGTTTTTAGGACCATTTGATAAGTAAAACTCCTAAATGTAACATGCTGAATTTACATAAGGA
>JABSRF010000318.1 GCA_013215275.1 Oligoflexales bacterium
AGTAAGTAAAGAGCTATATGAAGTCAAAAGCCTTTAAATAAAGGTATTTTATATTTCGCTACAGCGACTAATTAGCTTCCACTAAAGGAGAATATTTTATGCAATATAATTTTGTAGCATGCCTTCTTACATGCCTTGTTCTCCTTGGCCTCGTTTGCTATGATTTCGAATTGTCATTCATGTAAAAAAAATCGATCACTATCCTTTTTATTTAGGGACAGTACCTTGGAAAACAAAAAACCTTCAATGGATTTGGCAATTATTGGCAATTGTCAGTATTTGGCACTAAGCGATGCAGATGGATCTATTAATTGGCTTTGTTGGCCAAGGTTTGACTCAGAGTTCCTTTTCTGTTCCCTATTAGATTCAGAAAAGGGTGGCCGATTTTCGATTGCCCCTCCTGAGGGAGGCAAAGGCAGTCAGCAGTATTTGGTCAACACCAATGTACGTAGAACTTATTTTGAATCAGATAAAGGCTTTTTTGAGGTCATTGACTTTGCACCAAGATTTTATGCCAATAACAATTACTACAAACCCACCATACTGATTCGCATCGTGAGGCCTATTCGCGGAGAACCTCAGATCAAGGTTCAATGCAACCCAGTTTATGATTACGGCAAAGAGCACTGCCGCAGTTTCGTCAGAAATGGGTACTTGGATTATGAGGGTGCTGGAGACCGCTTGCGACTCTATACCAATGCCCCTCTGAGCTATATTCATGGTGGTACTCCCTTTGTCATTGATAAAACACATTACTTCATTTTGAGCTATGGTGAGGGTATTGATGCCGATGTTTCATATTTTTGTGAAGATATGCTGCAAAAAACCATCAGCTATTGGCACACCTGGGTAAAACACTGCTTCCTTCCTCGCGACTACCAAGCGGAAGTCATTAGGTCTGCATTGGTACTGAAGCTGCACCAATTTGAGGACACAGGAGCCATCATTGCAAGTGCTACCACAAGCATTCCAGAAGCAGATCAAAGCGGCCGCACCTGGGATTACCGTTACTGTTGGCTAAGGGATGCTTGGTTCTCCCTAGCGGCCCTACAAAAGCTCAATCAATTCGAAGAAATGGAGAGCTTCGTCAACTACCTACGGAATATTGTGGATGGTATGAATGAGCATGGTGGGAGGCTCCAGCCTGTATTCGGAGTCAGTGGCGAAAGCAAGCTCACCGAACGAACTCTGGACCATCTTCATGGTTTTAGGGGCAATCAACCGATTCGTATTGGTAATCAAGCATTCGAACACATCCAGAATGATGTCTATGGTGAGATGATCCTTGCCATAAAGCCCTTGTTCCTTGATCAGAGGTTTCTTGGCAATCAAGCTCCCCCTCCCCGAACCTTGCTTCTGAAGCTTTTAGAGAAAATAGAGCTGTACCACAATGCAAAAGACGCTGGACTTTGGGAGTTTCGCGGAAACTCTCAAGTACACACATTCTCGCTCCTGATGCACTGGGCTGGTGCTTCAGCTGCTTTGGAGATCGCAAACAAAAAACACTATCTGGATATTTTACCTAGCGCAAAGAAACTGGTGAGCAAAACTAAACAGCTCATCCATGAAAAGTGTTGGAATGACTCAATTGGAGCTTTTACACAAGCAGTTGGCAGTGAACACCTAGATGCATCCTTACTCATGATGATCAACCTAGGTTTTCTTTCATTAGATGAACCCAAAGCCCATCAGCATATCAATTCAACAGTGGAAGTTCTCTCAACAAAGAACCAACTGTTGCATCGTTATATAGCTCCCGATGACTTTGGCAAGACAGAAAACGCTTTTATCATCTGTTCTTTCTGGCTAGCTGAAGCCTTCGGACATCTTGGCATGCAGGACAAAGGCCGTGAAATTTTGGAAAAGTTAATCGCTTGCGCAAACCCTACGGGGCTTTATAGTGAAGACTTAGACCCTAACGACTTAAGCCTCTGGGGCAACTTTCCTCAAACCTACTCCCACGTAGGTCTTATTAACGCTGCCTTTGTCCTGTCAAAACAAAACACCCCCACGATTGCTGGTGAGGAATACTAATCCTTACTGCATTTAGGTGCACCTTTTATCTTAAGTCTTAAAAGGTGAGTCTCAGGAAAGGCACTTTTAATATGAGTCAAGAAACCGCGTTTCCACGTTCAGACGATTCCCATCCTTCCAGACAGCTATTTATCGCTTCAAACCGGCTCCCCGTCCATATTCAGAAAAGCTCAGATGAAGGCATCGATGTTAGTTTAAGTAGCGGAGGGCTCGTTGCAGGGCTTCGAGAAATTCACAAAAACGTACCCTTCAACTGGTTGGGCTATGGAGCTTTTCCAGACCTGAACAAAGACCAACATAGCGACCTCCTAGAAAAGCTCCGTAGTCAACGGCTAATACCTGTGGACATCGAAGAGAAGCAGTATAAAAAGTACTATCGAGGCATGAGTAACCAAACCATCTGGCCTTTGTTTCATTATTTTATCTCCGAGTTTCAGTTTTCCCTAGCTAACTGGACTGCTTACGAGCAGGTCAATCAACAATTTGCTGAGGAAATCTGCAAATTGGCAAATGATGATGATATGGTCTGGGTGCATGACTATCATCTGATGCTCCTCCCAAAATTTCTTAAGAAGTTGAATCCGAGCTTATCTATCGCCTATTTTCATCATATTCCCTTTCCTTCTTCTGATATTTTTAGAATCCTCCCATCGAGGGTTTCAATTTTGGAAGGCTTGCTGGAATGCGACCTTATTGGATTTCATTCATTCGACTTCGCACGCCATTTTCTGTCAAGTGTCGCAAGAGTGCTCGGTCACGATATTGTGGTTGATGACATTTATCAAAAGCACCGAATCACCAAGGTAGGGGTCTTTCCTCTAGGCCCAAACTTCAAAACCATATCCGAACATGTGCAAAAGCTTAACGAGTCAGGGCAGCACTCCAAAATGACCGACGCGATTGGCACAGAGTATCTTTTCCTAGGAGTTGACCGTCTTGATTATACGAAGGGAATCCCAGAGCGGATCCTTGCCTTTAGAGAGTTTCTAAAGGGGCATCCTGAATTTTGCGGGAAAGTCTCTTTAGTTCAGCTGTGCGTCCCCACGCGGGCTAATATCAAGGCCTATGATACCTTGAAGTCTGAGGTCGAACGCCTTGTCAGCGAGGTTAATGGTACCTTTGGACGACCGGGATACACACCCATTCACTACCTCTATCAAAACTTACCGATGGACGAAGTCATTGCACTATACAAAGCCGCAGACGTAGCAATTGTCACCCCGCTACGGGATGGTATGAATTTAGTTGCCAAAGAGTTTGTTGCGAGCAGAGATGATAAAAAAGGGGTTCTGATCCTCAGCGAATTCGCAGGCGCAAGCGTGGAGATGGGGGAGGCTTTATGGGTAAATCCCTACGACATTAGGGATATGGCAAAGAAAATGTTCCTAGGTTTAACCATGCCAGAGAAAGAACAGCAGAAACGTATGTTGGTTCTTAGGGAACGAGCAAGGCTAAACGACAACATAGTCTGGAGTAAAAACTTCATGGAAACTTGGAATAAAACATCAGATTTAAACCGAAACCGCACATCCCCTCTAACAGGAGGTAGACGCAGCGAAATCATTGAGGAGATTATCAAGGGAAAAAAAATATTTATCTTTAGTGACAATGATGGAACCTTAACACCGATTCGTCAAAGTCCTGAACAGGCAATTCCTGAAGAGAAAACACGCCAATTGATCTCCAGAATTGGAAGGTACCCTGATGTTGTATTTACACTGGTTACAGGAAGGCCACGCGAGTACTGTGACACTTACTTTAAAGATCTTCCGATCAATATATTTGCAGAACATGGCTCTTTTTTCAAAGATCCTCTCAACCCAAGTTGGAAGAGTATGCTAAGCCCCGATGAGTTTGCAACTCTAAAGGATGAAATCCTACCGCTAATCCAGTCCTTTGTAAAAACAGTGCCTGGTTCCCATATCGAGTTAAAATCTACCAGCATTGTCTGGCACTATCGTAAGGCTGATCCCCATTTTGCAGAAAACCAAGCCAAAGCATTGATCGCATCTCTGCAGCAGCTTCTACAAAACACCGCTTATGTGCCATACTCAGGTAAGAAAATTGTAGAGGTCAGGCATAGGCTTGCAAATAAAGGTCGTTCTTTAGAGTATGTTCTCAAGCAATTTGGATGGCAGGAGCAGGATAGTATCCTAACCATAGGAGACGACATCACTGATGAGGACATGTACCGCATTCGCCCTGAAAAGAATATTTCCATTCATGTAGGGCAGCCTCACTTTAAAGCAAAGCATTATCTCTACTCGACGGATGATGTTTCTGTGTTCTTTGAAGACCTCGAAAATGCCCTGGCGGATTGCTAGATTAAGTGCAGAAGAAAAATTTTCATCGCTTCGCAGGGCGACTTTAGATAACCTGTGATACGA
>JABSRF010000319.1 GCA_013215275.1 Oligoflexales bacterium
AAGTAAGTAAAGAGCTATATGAAGTCAAAAGCCTTTAAATAAAGGTATTTTATATTTCGCTACAGCGACTAATTATACTCAAACGGACCCACAACGTTTAAAGGGAGGTCATACTCTGAAGATTCATCCACTCTCATTTGCTGCTTCAAACTCCTTAACCTCCATTGGATCCACTCTTTTCTGGTCTTGTTGTAACAGACCTGAGTTGGGTGCACGATAAAATGTGAAATCAGCAGACCACCAACTCCAAATGGGGCATAAATTCCAAATTTGATAGCTCTTGGTACCATCTGATCTCTATCCATGACCAAATCTAATTTGTTCAGGACAGGCTCCATGATCGCACCAGTGTAAAAGAAGCCATAGGGCATACGCATGTCTCCTTTAGGCACTTCAAGGAAGCAGGTATGGTCAATACAAGCTAACTCATGCTCTAATTCAAGAATTTCTGTCTCAAGGTCTGATGGATCGTCCGAAGAGAAGCCTATATCGGTCAAAACTATCAAACTAATCAATGCGATGCTTAAAATATACTTCAAAAGATACTCCCAAAAAATCAAACACTCTCATAATTCTGCAAAGGCTTGCGTAGCATATTGCTCGCTTTGGGAGATGGTTAAAACAGTGCCATAATCCATTGTCAAGGGTAAAGATTAAAAAACAGACAAGTCCGAGTCCGTGAAGCTAAGAAAACTTTTCCTCAGTGGTCACCTCAAACTGTCAGCAGAAAGGAGTTACAAGTCTACCGCCAGGAAAGGTGGGCTTTCTTTAATCGGTTATGAGCCGTGGGGATTGAAGGGCTTTTTCAATATGATTAAGCTAGCGGCACTGTTCGCTACCAGACGGAGAACTGCTTGGCCTTGTTGGGTCGCCATCATGGGGAAATAGGTCATCATTGCTAGGCTGATTTTCTTCTAGACCTTCATCATTCAAGCAGAGTTCATCGCCAGAGCACTCGATGCTACTGTCACAATCATCATCATCATTTTCTGTGCGCCTGTCATAAATTAGCCCATTAAAAACATATTTAGTCGGGTCAGCAACCGCAGCTGCCAATTCAGCTTCTTTGGCAATGGCGAGGGCTGCTTGAGCTTCAGCCTCCGCTTGAGCAGCTTGTGCTTGGGCTGCCTCTGCTTCTGCGACTGCCTGTGCAGCCTTGGCTTCTGCTGCTTCAGCTTCAGCAGCAGCTTGTGCGGCTTTGGCCATTGTTGCTTCAGCCTCTGCCTCTGCCTCTGTCTGTGCAGCTACGGCAGCAGCAGCCTCCGCTTCAGCTTGGGTCGCTTTTTCTCTGGCAGCTTGTGCATCTGCTAGTGCATTTTCAGCATTGCTCTCAGCCTCAACCGCATCTGAAGCAGCCTGCTCTGCTTTTGCCGCCTCTGCATCTGCATTGGCTTGGGCAGCATCAGCGTCAGCTTGTGCCGCATCAACATCATTCCCGCCTATGGATGGCTTACGAATGTTGTTGTCGGGTGTTTCGACCAAGTTTTCCGATTGTTCTTGCACTTCAACCAGTAGATTTTTCACCACAAGCAAGGGTCAAAAGCCAAGCTGCTAAAATTATGAATTTAGTGTAAATTCTCATAAATCGTCTCCGGAATGATATCGTCCCTTTATAAACTCGATCTCAGTCTATATATAATTTTTCGGATTAAATTAATGGTTTAAGAAGAGGTTCAATTAAAAGGTGTTCGCATCTTTGCGCACTCTTTTTAAGTTACCTTAATTTAGTGGAAATCTAAGAAGGAATGAGCCAAAAATGTAAGGAATAATGGGGTAATAAATGGATTACTTAACACCAAATTAAGGGCTCATTTTATTCGTATATTACTTCGATCGCCTCAATGATTTTTATATAAATTTGTGGATTTGCCTGGCTTTTTGAGACCACATTCATTCTGCCTGAAACCCTCACCTTTAGTTGTGGGTTAAATAAACTGTTGCGGTCCTTTTCAACTTGGTCTTCGTTTTTTTCCCAAATCGGCATAAGCTTCGCCTGTATTTGATTAAATAAATTCATAAACTGTTCAAACTCCTTTTCGGGATCATAATCAGGAAAAAATGTAAAATTTCTTTCGAGGCCATTTGGGTCCTTTTGCTTAACAGCAAAGACATTTACAGTTATTTGGGGGCTTTTGTAAAACATGGTTAAAACCCCCTCTATCGTCCTTTGTATACCATGGCAGTTTACCATCTTGTCCACGACTCTGATGGGATTTTCAGAGTCTTTGTCCAAGATTAAATGAAGAGGTCCTCTAGCTTTTGCAAGCGGTCTCACCTCGGCGACAAGTTTATCATTTCGGTATAAATTCTTGGTTAGCTCATAGTGCTCAGGTTCAATGAATACAGGTATAATGGCGTTCTTGTAATCTAAAACAAGAGCTTTGCCATCTGCGATGACGGCATGAACTTTTGCAAGAATTTTTTTACTTTGGTCTGACGAAAAATCTTGCAGTAATTCTTTGTCATATTCAATTCCATACTCTTCTCTGAACTCATATGGCTCGGTTATCTCAAAGCTTTCTACGACAATGTGCTTCACCGGGCTTCTATTCTCTAAAATCTGACCTTTAATGCTGATTTTATCGTGTCTTTTGAGGTCTTTTAATTGCTCAAGAACTTTTGGATCGAAGCTGATCAAATTAAACTGAATGCTCTCTAGAATATTCGTACCATAATTAATCACATAGTAGGAGTATTGAGGAACAGATCCATGGACATGAGCTGTCAATCCTGTCTTTAGTTTTTCCTTGATACTTTCGAAGCGACTTTTTTCCTCCTCAACCTTTAAAGCGTCTTTAGGGCTTGGATCAATCGTTTCTAGCTCTCCGCAGAGATTTGATTGATTGATCTCTGCTTCGGTCCATCCTAGAGAATCGATGACTTGCTCGGAATCTGCTTTGGAGTTTTCTTTTGAGCACGCAGA
Source organism: Oligoflexales bacterium (assembly GCA_013215275.1). Classification (GTDB taxonomy): domain Bacteria; phylum Bdellovibrionota_B; class Oligoflexia; order Oligoflexales; family Bog-1112; genus JABSRF01. The sequence goes on from JABSRF010000319.1 coordinate 2,924, forward strand.
GAACACTAAGAGTATGCAAAGAATCAAATTAATAACATACATTTTCTTATCCTTGTAAATGGTTTCGACAAAGCTGATTCTATTTAGCATTTTTTTAAACGACTTGCTATGAGCAAAGTGCAAGGTAGGCTCGTTGAGTAAATATATGATTTTTAATTGACCCACCTTCACGAGGCCTCTTCGTTTACGGATAGGTTAAACAAACTTACGAAAGGGGAGGAGAGGACAGAAGCTCCTAGCTTAGGAGTTACGGTGGATTTGACTGGCAAAGCTTGTCGAAGGTGAACAAGGCCTAGTTTTGTATAATACGGTAGGAATGTATTTCTGCCTGAGGCGGCAAATGGCAAAATATTCTTAAAATACCAAATGTATTTTTGGTATTTATTCTAAGAGCTGATGAAACATTAGATCTTCCTGCCTCAAGGTAGACCCAACTTGCAACTCCATCGCTTACATCCGAGCAATAGCTCGTCCTTGAGTCTGCCCCACATTGAGCGGAGACCGAAGACGGGCTGCCGCTAGGACCTCCATCGTTGCTCCAGCGAATATATATGGTCACTGACCCTGAAAAACGTGTGCTATCAATCATGCGATACTGTGGGACAGGGCAACTTAAGGGCACTGTGCGGTTTCCTGTGGTAAAGCTGACAATCCCTCCGGCACGATAACCTACATCGTCTCTATCTCTTCCTCTTGCATTAATAAAGCAGTTTTCGCCACCATAAACTAGATCTACGGCTCCAAAAACCTCACCTTGACAGATAAAAATAAGGGACAATAACATTCTGATTCGAATTAACACGGTTGTTTCTCCTTTCGATAGAGGAAAGAGGGCCAATTTGACCCTCTTAACCTGAACATTTGCTCCATTTACTTTACTACGACTTGTATCTACTTATGGCTAATTTTAAGTCAGAATTCTACCCTTGTCTAATTGTCTGAAGCCTCAATGAGGATGGCTTTGTTTTGTTCCTCAAGCCTAAATCTTGGAAAAGATATATCCACTGGGTTTGTCATAATAAGCTTATATATTTCCAAAGGGGACATTCTTTCCACACCGGCATCTTGCCAAAGTTCTGAAAACCTCTTGATGATAAATTTATTGAGAAAGTTCTTGATGTTTTTTTTGTTGACACCATTTTCTGATATAGTCTCAAGCCAATGAACCCAGAAGAACTTTTCCCAGGATATTGAGCTTAGCATCTTATTTTCTAATAAATCCTCAGAGCAGGCGCTATGCTCACATGGGAAATCAGGCTCATCAAAGTGGATTTTCCTCGCTGGACTAGTGTAATCTGCTCCGAAAGAGTGATAAATTCTTGCAACTTTTTTCTCAAGGCTTCGTTTGGCACTGCTTGCAAATGTCCAAATCATCAATTGCTCTTTCTTAGTTAGTCGCTGTAGCGAAATATAAAATACCTTTATTTAAAGGCTTTTGACTTCATATAGCTCTTTACTTACTTTA
>JABSRF010000032.1 GCA_013215275.1 Oligoflexales bacterium
ATTTGAAACCTCAAATAGCCAAATATATCAACTACCTAAATTGCTTACTAGTTAGTCAATAGTATGGGACCAGTGCCATTATTGGTGGTTTGGGTTTTAAAGGGTGGATGAAAGATAAGAGGGGGCGCTAAGCAGCAAGGACTGCTGCATGAGCGTTGAGTTTATTTCTTTTTCTTTTTCTTTTTGCGCTTAAACAATAGTGTAAAGAAGCGTTTGATAACACCAAACAAGGACCATCGTTGTTTAGCTGGTTTCTTGTCGACCTTGGTTTTTTGAATCGTGTGCTTCTTGTGTTTCTGTCTGCTTCTGTCCTTGTTGTATTCACGGTCTTTGTTATAGCCACCTTTGCGGTATTTTGACTGGCCATAGCGATCTTTGCCACTTTGACGGGAGCGGTCGTAATCTCTGTTACGGTCTCTATCCTTATCCCTGCCCCTGTCTCTATCTTTATCTCTATCCCTGTCTCTATCTCGACCTCTACCTTTGTTGTCGGAAAAGCGCTTTTTGTTGCGATCATCCCGGTCTCTTCGGTCTGACCGATCAGAGCGGTCAAATTTACCTCTTCCACCCCTTTCACGGCTATCCCGTGCGAAGACGCTGTTTTCATCCTCAAATGGATTTCCAGCCTTGTCTTCAACACTTAAAAAAGCTTCTTCCGGCCAGCTGGCCTCTGGGCAACTTTTACCCAATATGCCCTGAACAGCTAGAAAGTTTCGTGAGTATTCATCGCATAATAGAGAGTAGCTAGCACCTTTGGCACCAGCACGAGCTGTTCTACCAATACGGTGTACATAATTAGCGGCTTCATCAGGGATGTCAAAGTTGTAAACGTGGGTGACACCGGAAATATGAAGCCCACGGCTTGCAACATCCGTTGCAATGAGGATCTTGGTTTTTCCTTCTTTGATATTTTTTATGAGACGAATGCGTTTGGACTGAGGCAAGTCACCAGTGATAAGGTCTACATCGATACCATTTCCAGAAAGTTTGTAATGCAACCATTGAGCGGTTAGTTTTGTATTGGTAAAGATCATAGCTCGTTCTGGAGCATGGGTCGTCAAAAGCCACAGCAAAAGCTTAAATTTATGCTGTGTTTCACATATCAAAGCGTGTTGTGAAATCCTGTCTGGAGTGATCTCCTCAGGGCTAACAGATAGGTATTCAGGGTTGTTTAGGTATTTGAAAACGAGCTCTTTAACCCGGTCATTTGTGGTAGCAGAAAAGACTAGCTTTTGAGCATCATCGTCAATTTTGGATAAAAAGAATTCTACGTCATCAATAAAGCCCATATCAAACATCCGGTCAGCTTCATCGCAAATAAACATGCTGACCTGATTTAGGGAGATTAATTTTTTATCGTAGTAATCTTTCAATCGCCCTGGGGTGGCTATGATAATGTGCACCTCTTTCTTGAGCTGCTTAGCTTGCCCTTCCCAGTTTGTACCGCCGAAAATGGCTGCTGACTTAATGCCCAGGCCACCTAAAAGAGTTCTGCACTCTTCCTCGATCTGCATTGCAAGCTCACGAGTTGGTGAGAGGACCACCGCTATTGGATAGCCTTGCTTCTGGTCTGCCTTAATTTTCTTCAGGCATATTTGACCAAGGGTCAAAAGAAAAGCGCCTGTTTTACCAGTGCCAGTCTGGGCAAATCCTGCTACATCCTTACCCTTCAATGAGTGAGGTAAGCAAAGAGACTGAATAGGAGTTGGTTTGGACCAGCCTAGCTTATTTACAGACTCAATTAAGCTTTCTTGTAAGCCCATGCTAGAAAAGCTTGCTTCAACTGCTTCTTCACCTTCAGCCTCACTGCTGCTATTTTCAGAGTCCATAGCTTCCTTGCTCAGGGGGGACTCCTCAGGCTCTGCTTCTGGGGTGGGCTGCAGTTCTGGTTCAGGGGCAGCTTCGGGCGAGCCCTCGGACGCAAGCTCAGGTTTATCTTGATCGCTTTCCGGTGCTGCAACGGCTTGGACAGCAGGCTCTTCCACAGGAGAACTAGCTTCTTGGGTGGCAGATTCACTGTCTACCTTTAACTCATCGGTCGTGTCCACTTCCTTGGGAGCTTCCTCATCTAAGAATGTTGGCGGGTTGTTAAGCTCTTCTTTTGTTTCATCTTTTTCAGTGTTTGCGTTTTCTCGCGTCGTCATTGACCGAACATTCCTTAATATTATAAGAGTCGATAAGATTTATAAAGTATCACAAATCCCTAATTATTCCTCAATCCTGATTCTACCATGCCGATAAGCTAGCTACAGGCTAGGTTTATAGGAGGCTTGGTAATGACTGGACAAAATCAAAGTGATATTGACTCCTTACTGGACAATTTAGATCAGGATTCTTCTGATACTGCACAAGAAAGTCAAGATACCTCAGAGGACTTCGTGTCTAGCGAGGATACAGGAGAATCGCTAGATGGGAAAGAGGAAGTAAGCCCAAATGACGTAAATTCGCTTGACCAAGACCCTAGAGGAAAGCCTTGGGTGGACTTCGTCCCAGAACTAAAACACACCACTCCCAAAACCCTCGTAGGTCGGTTGCAAGAGGAAATTACCAACAAAAATGATATGCTTGCTGACAAAGAGATTTTAAAACTGTGTAAAATCGAGCGAGGAATTCACCGCTCTTACTATAAAATGTGGGTTTCTCACTCCAATTTATTATTTAAGAATCTTGTTAGGTTACAGTATAGGCTAGACGCTGAAAGAGATGGGAAGCCTCTCAAAGAAGCCTAGAAGGACTCCATCGCTTAATCTCGTACTTGGCTTTTTCGCCCACTTCGCTAGTCTACACACCTATGCTATCTTTAGAGATCAGATCATAAGCTTTTTGAGGTGCGTACATGTGGATTAAAAATTTGGAACTAAGGCAGGTTAGAATCCCGTTTCTATTATGCTGGTTATTTACTGGGTGTATGAGCACTCAGGATGGAGAGGTTTTAAAGGAAGATCTTTTTAAGGCTCAGAAACGTCTGCTAGAGCTTGAGCATAGGTTTGAAAAAACAGGAGAAGAGAGCAAGCATCAAGGGAATAAAGCAAATAAGGAACTAGCTTCAACCAATGTGAGGCAAGATAAACTTGATGCTGACATCAGAATGCTTAAAGGTGAGCTTGGCACTCTTAGGCAAGGGGTGATTACCGGAGAGCTTCCTGGGTTTGAGGAGCAGGCGGATTCCATCGCAAAAACCCTTCAGAGCCTCCGCTCTCGCATCGAGGCTTTAGAAAAAACGCAACTCGAAATACTTGCCCTTCTCCAGAAGCGCAAGGCCAATAAAGGTAAGCAAGAAGTCACCCTTAAAAACCTTAGTGATGTCATGAAAGCATTTAGGGCAAAGAGGTATATGAGCATCACTCGAGATACGAGAACAATTATTAAGAAAACAAAAAAAGAAAAGGTTCGGGATCAGCTCAAGTTTTACTATGCTGAAAGCTTGTTTAAAGTCGGTCGTTTGCGTGATGCAGTCTTAGCTTTCAATGAGCTAAGCTCGACTAAACACTTGATCGAAGAACTGCCTCAGGTACACTTACGCATTGGAGATAGCTTTCGTTTGTTGGGAGATAAAAAGGCGGCTGTTGTATACTATAAAGAAACTGTCAATAAATTTCCCGATAGCGATGAAGCTATGCGCGCTCAAGAGCACATCAAGAAACTCGATCCTAAAAGCACCTAATTCTTGTTTTGCCCTTTGATAATAATTGTGAAAGTTAAAGAATGATCGTTCTTGGAATTGAATCCAGTTGTGATGAAACAGCAGTTGCCCTCGTTCGGGATGGACAGGAAGTTCTCGCATCAAAGGTTGCGTCTCAAGTGGATGTTCATAAAGTTTTTGGTGGAGTGGTTCCAGAAGTCGCAGCTAGGGAGCATCTGAAGGCAATTCAGCCACTTTTTTTAGAAGCCATGGCAGAAAGCAAGCTGAGTCCTAAAGATATTGATTTAATTGGAGTGACCCAAGGCCCAGGCTTGATAGGGGCCTTACTGGTTGGAGTGTCCTTTGCAAAAGGCTTGGCTTCCCATCTAGAAAAACCCTTACTACCGGTAGACCACGTGCATGCCCATGTTCACGGAGCGATGCTAGGTTTGAGCCCTAACATAATCGACGAGCAGCTGTTCCCTTGCCTTTCATTGGTTGTTTCAGGAGGCCATACAAACCTTTATTATATGGAAGATCCAATCAAATTTGAGTTGCTTGCTTCCACTCTTGACGATGCCTGTGGCGAGTGCTTTGACAAGGTTGCTAAAGTCATCGGTCTGCCTTATCCAGGTGGTCCAAAGATAGAAACACTGGCAAAAAATGGGGATCCCTCGAAAATCTCAATGCCAAAAATGGTTTCAGAAAAGCAAAAGATGATGTTTAGTTACTCTGGGCTAAAAACTCATGTCTTAAACTATATTGAAAAAGAAGGCCCCCTATCTGAGTCGATGCGAGCAGACCTGTGCGCTTCCTTTCAAGAGGAAGCACTTGGGCAAATTATCAGAAAAATTAAGCGGGCCATGCAGCTTAAAGGAAAAGGGGTGAAGTCCCTCTTGGTTGCGGGTGGAGTTGCTGCAAATAGCAGGTTTAGGGACTTAGTGAGTCAGGAGCTCAGTATTAATTCTTTTTTTCCTAAGCTGACATACTGTGCAGATAACGCAGCTATGATTGCAGCATTAGCTTGGCATGAATACAATAGATATAAGGATGACCACAAGCTACTCATGAATCATGATTGGGATGCTTACTCGCGTTACCGCTTTGAAAAGGTTATTCCACAAGTTCATCAAAGTGAGGCTTAAGTGAGATTAACTGAAAGAAGACAAAAATTTAGCCAAAAAAAATCTCTTGGACAGGTTTTTCTAAGGGAAGATTGGCCTTGTCGAAAAATGGTCGAACAGCTAAAAAAGCATCACGTTCAATATGCTATTGAAATAGGACCAGGACCAGGAATACTGACCAAATTGTTATTAAGTGCTGGGATTAATGTTCTAGCGATTGAAAAAGATGATCGCCTTGCTGATAGGTTAGAAGAGCAAAACAAGCAGTTTGACTATCCAGGAAAGCTTGAGATCTTAAATCAAGATATCTTAAAGTTTGACCTCGGAGAGTGGGTTGAGGCAAAAAAGTCTTCCAAAGCGGCAATATGTGGGAATATTCCTTATAATATCTCTTCCCCTATTTTGATGTGGCTTTTGCCCTATCTGGACCAGCTGAGCCTGGCAAGCCTTATGGTTCAACTTGAGTTTGGGGAACGAGTTGCTTCTAGCCCTTCCACCAAATCCTATGGTAGCCTTACTGTCTATACCCAATTGCGTTCAAAAGTGCAGCTCGATTTCAAGGTTCCTAGGACTGCGTTTTATCCGGTGCCAAAAGTGGATAGTGCGGTGATTACTATGAAGCCATTGCAAAATAAAGAATCTGAGCTGATCTTGAAAAAAGTGGAACAGGTTTCACGAAAGGCTTTTAGCCAAAGAAGAAAGAAACTCAGCAACAGTTTGAGTGCTTTTTTGAAAGCTGGTCATGCTCAAAACCTTCCCATAGACCTTTCGAGGCGAGTCGATACGGTCTCTCCACAGGAGTTTGTTGCCCTTGTGAAATCCCTCGGCCTTGAGAATGAGCAGGAGCAGTGATTTGTATCAGTCATACTCATCGAGGCCTTCATCGGGAGAGTAAGTCTCTTGAAAGTCCAAATCCACAACTGTCATGCCTGATATAACCTTAGCTCTGCATGCGAGCCTCTGGCTGCCATCAGTTTTGAGCTGCATACGTTTGAGTAGAGCTCGTTCATCCTCTTCCATAGGTAACAAGCCTTCAATGCTTCCCACAACCTGAATGCCACATGTGCCGCATTGGCAAGAGCCGCAACCATACCTAATGTCAATTTTGTTTTTAATAGCAGCTGCTAAAACTTTGACATTTTCAGCAACGCTTACAATTTTATTAATTGGGATGAACTTTATTTCAGGCATCGCTTTCCTTAAACAGAAAGTGAAAATTCGCGGAGAACGTCATTTAACGAAGTTTTTTTATCAGTGGATTCTTTTCTTTCTCCGATGATATACACACAGCTTGTATATATTTTACCACCTGAGATTTCCTTTTCCCTAGTTCCCGGTAAAACAACTGCACGTTTGGGGATGTAGCCCTTAGTCACAGTAAATTTATCGGTACGAGCATCAATAATGGGAGTTGATGCAGTTAAGGTGACATTAGCTGCCAAGACAGCTTCCTCGCCAATTTGCACTCCCTCTACAATAATGCAGCGAGAGCCGATAAATGCGCCATCTTCAACGATCACTGGGTTGGCGGTAGCAGGCTCTAATACTCCTCCAATTCCAACGCCCCCTGACAAGTGGACAGATTTACCAATCTGAGCGCATGAGCCAACGGTAGCCCAAGTATCTACCATAGATCCAGCACCAACATAGGCACCAATATTGACATAAGAAGGCATGAGAACAACGCCGGGCTCCATGAATGCGCCATAACGGGCTGTAGCTGGAGGGACGCAGCGTACGTTCAACTCTTGGTAGTTAGATTTAAGGGGGATTTTGTCGTAATAGGAAAATGGGCCCGCACTGGAGTCAGCCATTGGACTGATTTTGAAGTACATCAAAATTGCTTGCTTGATCCACGCGTTGGTCTTCCAATCACCCTCATGCTTTTCAGCAACTCTCAGCTTGCCTTGGTCTAAACCAGCGATTACGGCCTCAATTGCATTCTTGCCTTCAAAAACGGCATCGTTATCACCTTGCTCCCATTTCTTTTGGATGGTTTCAATTTTTTGCTGTAGATCGCTTAACTCCATGGAGTTCATAATCATAATCCTTATCTTGAAATGCTATGAAAGAAAATCCTTAAGAATGGCTTTTGCTTCTTGTATTTCGTCTACGGAAGGTACGAGCGCCAGGCGGAAGTACCCGCTTACGTTTTCGCTTAACCAGCTTGAAGGGCTCGCAATAATGCCTTTTTTGGCAAGTTGCAAGCAAAACTCTATATCATTTTCATTGAACTTTTTTGGAACCTTGCACCACAGGTAAAACGTGGCTTTTGGTTTTTCTTTTAGGACCCCTCGTTCCATTAAAAAAGGCACTAGGGCTTCCATCCGCTTGCCAAAGATCACCCTTCTTTCTTTCACATGAGCATCGTCATTCCATGCGACGATGGACCCCTCTTGAATGTGTACGGGGTTAGCTAGGCCGAAGTTTGCCCTTGCTTTGCTATGAGGTTTGAGGATTTTGGAGTCGCCTGCAAGAAACCCAGCTCGGAATCCTGTTAAGCCTGATCGCTTCGATAAGCTCATAAAAGAAAGGACTCGGTCGCTACTGATACTCAAGGGATTTAAAGGTGGCTCGGATGAGTCGTCGTAGATATCAGCATAGCAATCATCCGAAAGAATGATGACGTCGTTATCATGAGCCCAGTTTATCAGTTCTTGCCAGTAAGATTTATCTGCGATTGCACCGGTTGGGTTATGGGGGTAGTTCAACCAAAGTGCTGCAGTGTCTTTTACCACTTCTTTATCTAGTTGCCAGGGCTTTAGTAGGTAAGACTCTTCTTCTTTTAGCTGCACTGGGTGGGGGGTGCCGCCAGCAAAGATTGCTGATGATCGATAGACTGGGTATCCAGGGTCTGGGTAAACGATCCGCTTACGTCCCCCAGCTCTGCCTACCAAAGACAGAGCGATATGAAATACTGCTTCTTTACTGCCTCGGGTGGGAAGAATCATAATATCTTCACCTGTTTCTATGCCGAAGCGTCTTTTTAAATACGACTTATGAGCCTCCCTTAGCTCCGGTAGTCCATGGATGCTGGGGTATTGGCTTAAAGTGCTCACACCATCCTTGATTGCCTCTGTGATGGGTTCCCAAACGGGGATGGTTGGGTCCCCGGTACCAAAGTTGTAGACCTTTTGGCCTGTAGCAAGTAATTCCCGCTTAATCCTAGCAAGCTCTTCCATAGGGTAAGGTGCTAAGGATTCAGTTCGGCTATTTAACAAGGCAGTGGAGCTCATGCTTATTCCTTGTGCATATTTTAGGGGCAAAACAATGGAAGCGAATCTTTACGATCGTCTTGGGAACATCATGCTAGCTTAAGAGGTCCTGAGCTGCAAGTTATAGGAGCGTAGGGGGATGGCTACTTTGTCATAACAGCAAGCCATTCTAGCTTGTCGGTCTGAGCGAACATGTCGAAGGCTTCAATCTGCCTTACCTTGTAACCACTTGCGGTTAAATCTTTCAAGTCTCGTGCTAAGGTCCCTACATCGCACGAGACATAGAATAGCTGGGTTGCAGAAGCCGAGCTTAAAATGCGCTTTAGATGAGTCCGCGTTTCTTCTGCTATTCCTGCACGGGAGGGGTTTGCAACGATAATATCTGGTGCTTTTGCCCATGTTGGGATTGATCCACTCAGGTGCTCAACTCGGCCAGTTAAGAACTCAGCTTTTTCTAAATTATTGATTTGAAAGTGATACTTAGCGTCTTGTACAGCATCTGGGTTCTCTTCGATGCTGAGTACCTGATAAGCTGAGCGAGCGAGGATCATAGCAATTGGGCCAACTCCCGAATATAGGTCCCATGCTATGGAGCTTTGATTGCCACTCCCAATGAGCTGTTCCAAACGCCTATATAGCTTTTCAGCCTGCCAAGGGTTTACCTGGAAAAAGCTTCGTGGGCTTATTTCAAATTTAAGGTCGCACAAGCTTTCCCTTAGCTTTTCACTGCCTGAAAGTTTCAGGGTTTTGTCACCAAAAATCTGGTTTCCTTCAGTTGGGTGAATATTTAAGTGGGCCCCATGAATTTTATGGGTTTCTTTTAGCTTTTTTACGATTTCCTTTAGCTCTAGCTTGCGCGAGTCGTCGGTGCAAACGAAGGTAAGCGATAACTCGCCAGTTTTATGAGCTGCCCTAACCACCAAGTAACGAAGGTCGCCTTCCTTGCTTTCTTCATCCCAAGCTTGAATGGAAGATTCATTGAGAAGCTTACTTAGATAGCGAATACATTGATTTATTGCTGGTATGTGAAGCGGGCAGCGGCTGATGTCGACAACTTCGTGAGTGCCAGGTTTAAAGAGGCCGATGCTGAACGGTGAGTTGGTGTCGCGACTTTTTCTAACCGCCAGCTTAGCTACCCCTCTGTAAGCAAGAGGCTTTGGTGAAGGGTTAGGGGGAAGTTGACGGCTATAAGTCAAGACGCCTGCTTCCTCTAATACTTTCAGGCCGTCCTGATGTTTTTGCTTGAGGCGTTCGAGGTATGGTTCATTGACATACTTACAAGATCGGCACTGGTGTTTTATGGCGCACTGGTCGAAAGAGTCTGACCTTGAGGGGGAGTTTGTTCTTCCTCCTCCCCTTCTTCTCAGAGTCTCAGTGGCAGGTCTGCTGCTGGCATGCTGTTCGGGTCTTTTAGTTTTACTCATCGGAATGTCACTGTTTTTGTAAGGATTTTTACCCACCACCAAAGTTTCCTAAATTATCAAAGAGTCAAATTAGCTAATAGATCCAATCTGTAAGATCTTTCGGAGGTCGCTTTTTAACACGTTTTGTGCTGCGACGAAAGATCTTTACGGCCAAATTCTTAGAAATCTTGGACCAAGTTTTCCACTCCTCCTTAAGGGTCTTCACCGTATAGGGGGTGTCAGCTGATTTGGAGCCCTTGGAAAAAGTATAGCCATTGAAAAGATAGGTTGCTGTGTGTCGAATCCACCTGAAGTTTATAACCTTGCGTGGTTCTTCCGGGATATCGAAAAATACCAGAATATCACCATACTGTATCTTACTTGCTCGATGGTCGGCTTGGTAGAAATTGCTACTGAGGATCCGCCAGAGCTCATCGTAGTTGATCATGGCTCGATGGTAGCCTTTTTCGCGGGTGACATTAAAAAAATTTGAACGAGTGAGGGTACGATCATGAAATGCCAAGGATGCGTGGAAGCAATTCGGTCCTCGGTATATGACAAAACGGCGAACGACCTTCCTTGGGAAGCTAGGAAGCAAATCTTTGTCGACTGACAAGAATTGGTTTTTTTTCATTTTCCCATAGATACGTTCACGTTCTACATTCGAAAAAAAGGGTTTAATTTGTATCGCTAGCTCATCGAGGGAATTAGGGTCCCTGCGCAAGGTATCGAGGCTAATTTTGAGGCTGTGATGGGGAAAGGAGAACTTATTGATGAGTGCTTTTTTATCTAGTAGCTGATAGAGGTGTTTAGAAATTTGGTATTTGACTCTGGATTCACTCTTATTCTTGGGTTTTCTTGCAACTCTATTTAAATAAGCAACCACATCATAATATGATTCCTTTTTTGCATATTTTTTTGCAGTTTTTTCAATTCCTTTTGTGTCGGGACTAAAGTGGAGAAATAGGGGCTCAATACCATCTTTATCACCACCTTTATATACCCTAGATTTGAGTTTAGTATCGGGAAGTTTAGTTTCAAGGATTTGTTCCTCCACAGGAATTTTCAAACTAAGCGAGATCTCTTGAAAAAATCTGACCCATTTGTTTTGTGGCAAAACTTTCATGACCCCTTGTGAGTTAGAAGACCAGGAGGCCAGCATGAATGTCAGTATGATGTTTTGTTTCAAAAATTTTAGCATGTTTATCTTTTTTTAAATTTACTGAACGGGTGATGTTTTAGCATCTAACATAACGATCGGAAGGTTTTTTTAGTCACTTAAGTACCATTTTGCCTAGCTGTGTTTGTGTGAATTACAAATAGCCTGTTAATCACCGACTTCATTTGCTTTTGCAAGATAAGGGTATAATTAAGAGTGAGTCATCTTGAAAAAAATTTTTTTTAACCGAAAGGTTTGTCATACAAGTCTGTTTTGGAGGAATATACATGCCAGCGATTCTAATTGCAGATGCCTATAAATCTAGTTTGGTCATGACTTCAGAAGTATTTAAGGACAAAATACTTGGAGCTGCCATATTTATTGCAAAGACAGGTAAAGATTGCCTCAGCTTAGTTGAACAACAGAAGTTCGACATGATCGTAGTCGATTTTGACCTTCCTGATGCAGACGGTATCAACCTAACCAAAATGTTGCGACGGGTTTACTCAGGGCCTATTTTGTTAACAGCGTTCCCGGATGCTTCAATTAAAAATGCCATTGCAACGGAGCTATTTCCCTACAAAGACGTGTCTGAGTGGATCGAAAAGCCAGTGAGTGCCGATGTTTTAAGTGAAAAAATAGACCGTTACCTGCTCGATGGCGAAAGGGTACGAAAACGCTACCAAACATCCCTTGATGCAATGTTGATTGGGAAGGGAGCCGGTCGAGGCAAAAGAGCGCCGAAGGTAAAAGGCAATGTGATCAATCTTAGCATTGGTGGGGCTCTCTTGAAGTTAGATAATCAGCTTAAGATGAAAATAGGGGAAGAGGTTTCCTTAAACTTGTCACTTCAAGCTGGGGTAGGGCCAGAGCGAAAAGTTGATGCTGAAACTAAAAAGGCTCCTCGCAATGAAGAAACTGCCAATAGTAGTGCCGAAAATGCTGTGGTTAGTAAGGGGCTTACCAAAATAAAAGCGAAGATAGCATGGGCCAATAAGTCGAAGAAAGAAGCCGGCATCTATTTTGAGAACTTGACAGAAAACCACAGAAAAGTTTTGGAAAATCTCTTGAAATCCTCCGAAGAAATTTAATGTGAGGGAATCATGGCATCAGGTAGCATGTTTGACAGTCTGGAAGTGGGTGGGAACGTCTTTGAACTGATTGAGTTCTCTCTTGATCGCCATTTGGTCGGTGGTAAAGTGAAAACTGGTAGGTACGGAGTCAATGTAGCAAAAGTTAGAGAAGTGGTGCGCATGCCGGTTATAAACCCTCTTGCATCGAGTGTCCCGGGTGTTGCTGGGGTCTTTGAGCTGAGAGGAATCCCGATCCCAGCGATAAATTTAGCAAAGGCACTAGGAGATCATGATGCCCCCATCAAGGAAAACCAACAGATTATTGTGACTGAGTTCAGTAAAAAGCGAGCTGGCTTTATTGTTAAGTCAACGGAACGCATCAGACGTATCGCGTGGGAAAAAGTGTTGCCTCCGACAGCCGACCGTCATACTTGTATTAATGGTATGACTTTAGTAGAGAACAACGAGTTTTTATTCATTCTTGATCTCGAAAAAGTGTTGCTTGATATCGAGGCTCGCAGTGGATACAGCTCGAACCTGAGTGCAGGAAGCTTCAATACCCCTGTAAACCAAACAGCTCAGGCTACCACGAATCGATCTTTTTCCAATGGCTACCATATCCTCCTTATCGATGATAGTGATGTGATCCTGAGGAATACTAGCAGCTTTTTGGAGCGAGAGGGTTATCAGGTAACCCAGGCGTCAAATGGGGTGCAAGCTAAGGCTATTTTGGAACACTCCCTGGAAAGAGCCTCTGCAAAACCAATGTTTGACGCTATCATTACCGACGTTGAAATGCCTAAGATGGACGGTTTAACCCTCACACGGTGGATCAAGGGGAATTCAAAGCTTAACCTGATCCCAGTTATCCTCCATACCTCACTTTCAGGTAAAGCCAACTTAGAATCCGGTAAGATTGTTGGGGCAAACGCTTATGTTGTCAAAAATGATGTCATCATGCTATTAAAACTACTTAAAGAAATTAGATCAGAGTTTACATCTTATAAGGCTGCGGAATAGGTTCATGGCTGCTGTCCAATTTAAGGCAATAGCTTACCTGTGTCTCCTATCCATATTAATACCTGTGCTAAGCTCAGAAGCCATCCTCCTGGTAGCACGCTTAGGAGCAACGGAATGGTTTGCAGCGATAATTTTTCATGCCTGCTTAGCCTTAGGAGTTTTAGGGTGTGCTTACTTTATGCCGGACCTCTTTGCTCGAAAGGGTGAAAAACATCCTATCCTTAAGACGCACCCAAGCTTAGTTTATTTCCCAGCATTGCTGGTTTTTTTTGTTAGCTTTTCGCTAGCCTTAATGGAAGCAGAAAAACCCTATAACGAATTACCATTATCTTTTAGATCATTCCTGTTGATTGTTGTGGTACCGTGCGCAGAGGAGCTTGTCTACCGTTTAGGGCTGACCCAGCTTTTTTCGCGCATAGGGGGGCGGTTTTGGGGGGCTTACTTCTCAGTCCTCGTCTTCACCGTGATGCATGGCTTACCTAGCTTGGACCGTCTCTTAAGCCTTGAACTTGGTTTTTATTTGGGCCCCTTTATATTGGCAATTCTATGCGAGTTGCTTTTCGGATGGTCAAATCAATTGTTTCCGGCTATTTTGTTGCATATGGCATGCAATTGGACTGGGGTCATATTTTCATGGGCAGGCGGGTACTGGCTTAGCGTTTTTAGATTTTTATATCATTAACAGGTCGTAATAAGGGGGTTCTTATATCCACTTTAGAAGAAGAACAGAGAAAAAAGGAACGCATGATCAAACAACTGTCTCAGGTCGTTTGTATCTGCAAGGGTATTAATTTAGGCAAGGTACTCAAAGGCTTACCAGGCAGTGAAACGGTTGATGACGTAAATCGTAAGGTCGGTACCGGAACTGGTGGTTGCTGTGGTGAGCGGTGTGGCCCAAAAATAAAGGCACTGCTAGCAAAAAGTAAACGCGCCAAGAAACCTTAAACTATTGACTTGAACTTCGCTTCACCAGCCACAAACGATCCGTTTCAAACACTGCATATGGTGCTACGAGCTTGAATACTCTACGGTAAATAGCTTGTATATCAGCCATTTGTTCTTTGCTTGCTAAAAGAAAATCTGCTTTTTGTAGTAGGTCAAGTAACTTCCAGTATTCTTGCAAAGGCATCATAAGATCAATATTGTATATAGTGCCCTGCTCATCATCGATTTTTGATGTCGATAGATAGACTCGTTTACTGACAACTAAAAACTTGCGAATCAGATCTGTGGTCCTCGCAATTATGATTCCTTTAACCTTGGTATTATATCATGCTTCGGTTCTGAAAATATAAATTCAGCACAAACTCCTGACAGGCTTATCATCACTGCGAAACCAAGGAAGCTGTTTTTTTATCTGCAGACTTAAGTAGAGAAAGGGGCTGGTGGTCGATAGAATGAGCATAGAGGAAGTAAGAACTTAAGCATCATGTATAAATTTTCAGTCTGAAGATGACTGAAAACAAGACTAGCTCTTTTTCGTCGTTTTCTTAGCAGTAGCTTTTTTGGTGGTAGTTTTTTTAGTTGTGGTCTTTTTCGCAGTAGTTTTCTTGGTTGTGGTTTTTTTCGTAGAGCTTGTTTCACTCTTTTTACTTGTTTTTTTTGCAGTGCTGGTAGTCTTAGTTTTTTTCGTAGCCTTTTTCGCTTTTGGAGCTTCAGCATCTTTCGCACTGGCTTTTTTGGTGGAAGAGGCTTTTTTCTTCTTCTCACTTGCCTCTGGCTCTTTCGCAGCTTTTTCTTTTTCTTTTTCTTTTTCTTTAGCTTCTGTAGCCTTAGGCTTTTGCTCTATTTGCTTAGCTTTCTTCTCATCAGCTTTTTTGACTTCAGGCTTAGCTGTGTCTTCTTTGGGGCTCGCTTTCACCTCTTCTTCTGGCTTGCTCTCTGGCTCTTCACCACCTTGAAGGTCTACGAGGTCTTCTTCTTTAAAGTTCTCTTGAACCGTTTTAAAGAGTCTGGGCCAAACCGTTTTATCTTTTCTGAGCCAGGCTTCGAAAAGCTTGCGAGCAGGTCTGTTGAGCAATGCTTCCTGCATAAAATATTGGCTAAATTCCCGAGGCTGCTTGAGGCTGTGGAGTGTTTTAACATGCTGCTGAAGTATGAGTAATTCAGAATTTCTGGCTCTCAGAATAACAGCTCCGTGGCTATACAGAATCTCGACAGGTAACACCTATTTATTCTCCGAATGGTTGGCCAACTATTTTTTATTGGCTGATTCATAAATGGTATGAGGGCTTTAGCTTGCCCTTCAATCTCTTACACCTTTCTGCTGGAGCAATTGGCGTCCTCACCAGAAAAGTTTCCTTCCGACTCTAATTCAGCTGCAGCTCGATGTCTAGCCCTATAGACTTTAAAAGGGTAGCTGTCCTTACTGGCTTTCGGGGCATAGCCAACAATATTTTTAAGAAAGAAGCCTTTGAGAGAGCGTGCTAACCCTTCAAATAACGGGTGGATTTCTGCTTCTATTTCAAGGTTTGAGCAATCGACGATGAGGCTCCAAGAGGAATGCCAGAGCATCAGGTTATTCATTAGTTTGCTTTTTAAAACCTGAATCTTTTCAGCATTATCTAGTTTGATAGGGCTTGAGAAGCTTAACTCCACCACATGTTGCTTAAAGTGATTGTCAAATTGTATGGTCGAACGAAAGTCATCAAACTTACTATTTCTCTTTTCTCGAATCCCTAGCTCTTTTTGTGCTTCTTCCTGGGTTTCGTGAACCTTGAATGGAAGCAGGTCATGGCCCTGGCTGGATTTGTAACCAAATCCTGATACTTTCTTTAGAAACAGGCCTTTGAAAAAGCTCATCATCAAGTCCAAAGACTTAGTGAGCTCTTCTTCTTGGGCCTTGGATGATATGTTTAAATTTGTACAATCGACCAGAGCCTTATAGGGAGAATGCCAGCTAGTCAAGGCTTGAGTCCACTGAGACCTCCAAGCGAGCACATCTTTATTTGAGCTAATCTGACTCGATGGCTCAAATTGCATATTTAGGATTTTTGATTGGTAGTTTGATTCGAAAATCACTTTCATTTCTTAACCTAATTCTGATAGCTAGCGGTTTAACAATCTGTCAACTTCAAGCTTGAGAGCGTTCGCACCGCGTCCTACAAATTTGTAACCGTTAATATACAAAGAGGGAGTTGAGTTTACACCCAATTTATTTGCAAGAGCGATGTCATCCCTGATCTTATCTAAGATACCTTTGCTACTCATGCAGTTGTTTATTTGTTCATCGCTTAAGCCGACCTCTCGAGCCCAATCCTTCACAGAAGTTGAGCTAGCAGCTTGATGGTTAGCGAATACTAAGTCGTGATATTGCCAGAACTTACCATATTGTCCAGCACATCGTGCTAAAGTAGCCATATCACATGCAAGCTGGTGCATTGGGCCTGGCATGGAGGGGTTGCATTTATTATCGAGCGGAAAATTTTTATAAACAATCAGGATTTGGTCACCATACTCTTTTCTTAGTGATTTAAGGGTGTGGTTCATGCGTTTGCAAGAAGGGCACTGGAAGTCGGAAAACTCGACGATGATCACTTTCGCATTGTCACTACCAAGGCGATAATCTTCACCCAGACCTGAAAAGGCTGATTTATTGATGGGAACTTCTTGCCTACTTTTAGATAGTCCCGTGAAATTAGTGATTTCAGTGGTGGTTTGAACCAAGGTTTCTGGCTCGATAAGTTGGTAAGCAATTAGAGCTAAGAAAAGAGGGATTAGCGCTCCAGCAAGGCTGTTGATGATCGACTTACTTTCTATTTTTCTAGGGATGACAGATCGAAAGAGATACAGGCTTAAGGCCTGTCCAATGCAAATGGCATATACGGCGACGCAGCTGGGGCATATGGCTCCAATTGAGAATGCCGAAATAGAAGCCAATGTGATCGTCGTCAAGACACCGACCACGACCAGTCCGGCATAATTAAAAAAGCTTGCGCTCTTGTCCTTTGGGCGTTTCCATGCGATCACCAGCATACTGATGAGAGCCAAAAAGTAACCGAGGCCCCAGACTCCCAGAGGAATTCCAAAAACCTCGCTATACTCACTCGCTGCAATTGCATTGCAGCTAACTGTTTGAGAGATGTTACAGGCTGCGTCGCTAACTCCATCTTCCTTTAGATCTATGTGGTGAAAGACCGTGTAGATTGATACCAAGGCCCCAACGATAGCCAATGCTATACCCGACCATAGAAAGTTTTTTTCGTTCTTAAATGCTGATGTTTTTTTGGATGACACTCTCTTTACCTCCATTTCATAAAATTATTAGTTACTTACCATGCCGGATTTCATAGTTTGCCATGCTGTCGTGCTGCTACTTGACAAACCATATTAATTCAAGCATAACTAGATCCTCTTTGGGGCATTAGCTCAGTTGGTAGAGCGTTTGAATGGCATTCAAAAGGTCAGCGGTTCGACTCCGCTATGCTCCACTTTATTCTATCCACGTAGAGTTCTTTTTTTCTTGTCTTATCATTATCCCACTCTATTGTAACCCTTGGCAGTGGGAAGATTCATGGATACGACATCGCCGGCATGAGTTAATTTTTTATGCTGAGTTTCGCTGGCCCTTGTTTAGTGTAAAATTTAATTAATGCACATCGTAATACAGACTTCTTTAATATAAGATAAGGGCCCTTTTTATGAAGCTTAAACACCCGTATTTTAGTTTTGGTATAGTGTTTCAATTGGTCGCAATGGTATGCCTCGCTTTTAGTGCTACCCTACAGGCAAAAGATAAAAAGTTAAAAATAGCAACTGTTGAGTATCTACCATATTACGGTGAGAAACTATTAGATAAGGGCCCGATTTCAGAAATTGTGCTTGCTGCATTCGAAGCAGCTGGCTACAAAAAGGAAAATGTTGAAATATCCTTTATGGCTTGGGCACGGGCAATCGATAGCACAAAAAAAGGAAAGTACCATGCACTTATGACTGCTTGGTACTCCGAAGATCGAACAAAAGACTTTCACTATTCAGATCCACTACCACCCAATGAGCTAGGGCTTTACACTTTTGAAGATGGAAAAAAAGCCGATGCAAAGATAAACACTGTGAAGCCTTATACCGATACAAGGCAGCTCTTTGGTTTTCGTATCGGTGTGGTTAATGGTTATGTGAACCCCAAGCAAATCTCCGATTATAAGGAAAAATTAGAACTATTTCCGGTCAAGGATGATATCTTAAACATCCGAAAGCTAGCTTCTAAGCGACTAGATTTTGTGATGATTGACAAGCAAATGGGAACCTATTTGCTTGAGAAGCCTGAAATCAAAAAGCTCTTAACTAAAACAGGAGCAAAGCCGAAGTGGTATGCCACCTTTGAGTCAAAGGACCAGTTTCTCATTTTTCCGAAAAAAGTTCATAAGTCTCTCTCAGGTAGCCAAAAGTATGAAGGGAATATCGATGAGCTCGTCAAAGAGTTTAATCAGGGGCTTGCTAAGATTAAGACTGAAGGTAAGTTAAAAGAGATTTACCTGAAGCATAAGCTTCTTTGGGATTAAAGCAACTAGTTCAAACTTAGGCCAGAATCTGGACAGTATTTGCATGGGGCTAGTATCAGATCTGGCTTGCAAGCATTATCCTTGATAAGCCGACAATTGTCAGAGCAGACCATCGTTGGGTTAGAAGCCACAACTGTTTCCACATGACCATACCTTTGGCTGAATCCACACCGCCCCCTGTGGTAAACGTAAATCAGTCCAGGGAAGGTCGGTCTAGATGAATCTCCTACGATAGGAACTAGCTTATATTTAGAGCAAAGTTGCTCGATATTATTTATGGCCCAGGACTTAAATAAATGGGCAGATCGGCCCATGTACAAACGTGTGCTATCAGGGAGCATCCCCAGCTTTTGCATAGATCTTGTGAGCGCGATGCGCACCCCTCTAAGGCAGCTTCCGACTGAGTTACGTTTGCTTCCGTATTGAAATGACTCTTTTGCCAGTTGGTCTGCAAGCTCATGATCCCAGATACTTGCTAAGTCTATGTTACTAGCATAGGAGGTGTCTTTTGAGACTGAAGGGATGAGTAGGTGTTGGCCAGCATAAATCTTGCTCCCTCTAATCTTATTGGCTTTGCGCAAACTGTTTGCTGTAACATGAAATTGTCTTGAAATTTTTCCTAAGGTATCACCTTTAACGACCTTATAAGAAAACCAGTGGTCTGCGATTCTAGCACTACTAAGGTCAAGTTCCTGTTCAACAAGCAAATCTTTGTTGTCACCCTCCATAGCACGATCGTCCTGATTTGTTTGCAAAGAAGGCTCAGGCTCTGAGGCGTTTGAGTCTAAAGTTTGAGCAGGCCTATGAGAGCTATTTTTGTGACTAGTATTCCAGAATTTGTCAGAAATGCAGCTCATGGTGGTTAGGAACAAAAAACATGGGCAAAACTTTAAGAATAAAGAGAAATGACTCCATAACCGCTTCATGAAAACCTCTGCAACAGGGAAAATGAACAAAATACAAAATAACTAGTTGATAATATCGGGAAATAAAAGTCAATTAGAATTTAGGGGGTGGTTAGATGCTCTAGGGTAAGGTGTAATTTTTCAGCTTTCCATGAGGGGTCTGTTGATTTCCTTCGTTTGCCAGTGAAGGGGCGGCAAACTTCAAGGAAGGGAGGTGGCATAGGGTAACTCCAAATAAATATTCTACCCACTATTCATGTGTGATCAGAACGCTATATTTTGGTAGAAACGGATGCCTTT
>JABSRF010000320.1 GCA_013215275.1 Oligoflexales bacterium
AAAGTAAGTAAAGAGCTATATGAAGTCAAAAGCCTTTAAATAAAGGTATTTTATATTTCGCTACAGCGACTAAATAACCAACGAAAGGCTCATCATTGTTAAACTTAATCATGCTTAGCTTTCTGATCTTAAGCTCGATCTCCTGTAGAACTCTAATCGATAAGATCAAAGGAAAATCTGAAAAGGAAGGTGATGACTGTATTGCAAGTTTTACTGAAGAAGAGCAGATTAACCATACTCTGATACCAGACCTCAATATTGATATTTATGTCGTAAACCTAGAGAGCAACACACCTAACTCCAAATTAAACGAAGTATCGCAAAACAGGCGCGATACCATTAGCCTTCGCTTACAAGAGTTGGGGGTTCCATTTGAATTTTTTAATGCGACCTATGGAAGAGCCTACAGCAACTCAGAAAACAACAAAGATAACGGCGAGTTAATATTAAACTCAAAGCCATGGAAGGAACAAAGCTTTGGCAAGTCAAATGAGTACCAGTATATTTACAAACGATTTCGGCCCTCCTTCTCTTGGGGAGAGCTAGGACATCGCATCACCTTCTATGAGCTTTTTAAGAAAATTGCCAACAACTCAAGGCCGGCTTTGATTCTTGAGGACGATGCATTTATTGACAACTATTTCAAAGCAAAGCTTCACTACACCTTAAAAAACGCACCTGAAAATTGGCGCATGCTTTACCCTTTTTGTCCAAATAAAAATATAAAAAAATCCAGTGAGCGCCTCTATACGCCGATTAAAGGAAGGTTCCTTACGAACATAGCACAGATCATCACGCCAGCCGCTGCCAAAGAAATTTCTGAGAAGATGCTCCCTTTTGATGACATCCCGACTGACGAGTGGCTTGCCAGGTTTCCTGGATTACATGATGTGTATTGTAGCTGCCCTACCTATGTCCATCATACAGAGGAAGATTCAACCATAAACATAGAAGGCAGAAGGTAGTTTGAAGGTAAGGAACTCCAATACCTATGAACTGCACCTTAAGAGCGAGCGATTTCGCACACACCTCGTCCTTGAACGAACCAGTTGACCACCCTTTCAGCCCCAGACTCTGTCGGTAAGACTCTCACAAGATTTCATATATTTTTATGGGAAAAGAATTTTAGCTGTGTTAAAAAGCTGCAGCATCACCGCGGCAATTTTATCTGCCTAAAAAAAACAACAACAAGGAAAACTCGATGAATCTGCAGGGATTAATTTTTTGCTTTTGTTTTTTGTTCGTATCACCTCTTTTTGCTAACGATGCCAACGACCTAGAAGAAGTTCAGCAACTAACAGTCAAGGATGAATTTGATAAACTTTCTCTTTCGAAAGATTCGGCCTTAATCGCTTATCGATCAGTGGGGCTTGGGACCTTTGGAATGGCGACTCGTTTTTGTGTGATGCCTCTTGAGAAAATCGCTTTTTACATGAACTCATCTCAGGTTTCAGGCAAAAACCAACTTGCTCAGAGCGTGCAGCTTTGCTTTAAAAAAGGCTTCACCAGCCCTTACCGCGTGGTGGGCCCAGCCAGTTTTTACTCATGGTTTTTACAATACAGCGTCGTCGGCGCAGCTTTTCAGGCTATTGATCATGGGCTCAGCAAGCTCTTGGATACGAAACCAGTTTGCTATGGCAGTAAAATCATGGAGGCTGCAAGCACCGACAAAGCCTCACTCGATGAGAACCTCAAATCTGGTTTCAAAGCACTGACTGCTCCCGTACTCGCCTCAAGCATCGAGTCAGGGATTTCTAATCGTGCAGAAGTGCAGCGTTATTTCGGCTTCAAAAAATTTGCGAATCTAGAATCTCAGCTAAAAGCAAAGCCCCTCCAGCGAGCTATTGGCCCAGCATTTATGAGCAATGCTTCTCGTAACTTCATCATGTGCCAAACATCTTTTATCATCACCCCCCTCACCTATCATCATTTTGTGCCCCAAGAGCACAAAAATGCTAACTCGTTTTTTTGGTACGGCCTATCTGCAAACATACTCCTCGGCAACTCATTTGCTATCGCGCAACAGGCTCTTTGGGGACGCAGCCTTGATTACTTGGCTAAAAACAAGAAAATCGATTACTACAAGGTTATTGAAGAAGGTCTAAAGAAAGAGGGGATCTCTGCATTTTTCAATTCTGGAAAATGGTTTACACGCTCTCTGATGAACGCCCCAGTTCAAGGAGTCCTTCCCTGGTTTTACAACGAAGTTCTTCCCTTAGGAGAGGGAACAGTCCTAAAATTGCTAGAAAACGGCTCTGAAGAGCAACAGAACGGCGTAAAATTCACAGAAAAAGGCAGCTCTGAGCTGTCCAATGAAGAGATTTCGGATCTAATCGAAGAATTCAGCGAAACACCGCTCTGATACAATCCCTAAACATGGTTATAAGCATTACCTCAATTTCCGTAAAAAGGAGATACTGAGCGCTTATGAATTAATTTAGCTCTCATCCGGGAAAAGTGTTTTCTGTCCCTTGATGTAGGAGATCCATTCGCTAAGCGACTGAAGTCACTGAGCTCAGGATAGTTCGCATTCGCCGGAAATTTCATTTCCGGATGCTCACTAGCCTAGTGAAAAATATAAGTGGCCAATCATGCCCAGGAATACCCTCAGGCCGCTCTGCCGTAACATCCCAAACCGCACAATGCTTTAGTGGCTTGTTGGTAAACGGCACAGGATCATCTGTGTTGAGGTATTGTTTGCAGGCATCAGCCTTTTTTCCAAAAGCCCTTATGCCGTATCCTATATCTAAGCCAATAGCAACAAATGGGTCTAAGAGACTTAGAGACACCGGGACCTCTGGGTGAGAACCCTTGATCCCGGCTACGACAGCGTCTGCAGCAAATGCCCCGACTGAAATACCGATCACATGAAAGGATCCTGCTTTTGAAGCGACCAGCTTTGCCAACTTGCCTCCAACTCTCTGAGCTCTGAAAGAGGCTAAGAGCCGGTTTGCAGAGTCTTTCGACCAATCAACCAGTACCATAAGATCGGTCTTGCCTTGCACGGCCTCTAGCTCTTGTTGCAATGCAGCGGTATTTTGGTCAAACCCTCCGCTACCATGAAAAATGAGGATGGCTCTGTCATACAGCATCGGGTCATTGGCAAGCTCATGGAACTGATTTTCCGTAATCACATAAACCTGCCCCTTTGGAGAAAGCGAACCGAAGCTCAATTGGCTGTAAGCAAATACTAGAAAAATAACAAAGCTTAATTTGCAAAGCATAAGAAACCTCTTTTAAAAGTCACGATTATTATTTTATCGATTACTACGATTTATTGGTAAGGTCAACAAATGCAAAAAGTCTTATCAACTTGGTATTTCGCGTTTCATTATCTAGAATAGAATTAGGTTCATTAAAAGTGCTGGAACGTTTCCGAATTATTTAGCGGGAACAATGGCTGGTCATCAGCTATACTCATATTGAAGAAATCAGACCTGGAGGGCTGGCTAAGTTGGATCAAAAAAAGCGGATTCTGGTGATCGAAGACGACGAGGATGTCAGATACCTCTTGGGAGCCAGTATCAATGAAGCCTTGCCAAATGTTGATGTTGACGAATTTGAAAATGCTGAAAACGGGCTCGCCAAGTGCCAAAAGCAAAAATATGAACTCGTCATCACCGACTTTAAACTTCCGGGAATGGATGGTTTTGATTTTACCAAAAAGTTAGGAGAGCACCCTCTTAACGCAAACTGTCCGATTATCTTTATTTCCGGCTATTTTACTGAGCTTGAGGCAGCCAAAAACGTTCAATACTTTGAAAATCTCTCTTTTGTCGATAAACCTTTCGAGACCAGCCAGCTTATTATGCATATAAAAATGAAATTGTTTAAAGATGAGCTAAGTTGAAAAAGAAAAAGCCGCACTTGCGGCATTGTTTTAACTAGAGTTTTTGATTTTTTTCTGAATCCTACTGAAGAGGAAAGATTCTTTCACCTTTTTCGCGCCAAGTGCTTCTTTCCTGCGATGCATCTTCAATCATAGAACCGATTTCCTTGTAGCCATCAAGATCAGCCACAATTGTTTTTTCAACGCTTCCCTCTGGTGTTTTGAAATCAATATGCATCATTTTTTTAGCGTGGTCTTTGAAGTAGTAACCTGAGCCGATAACCTCTCCATCTAGGTTTTGCACTTCAATCATTCCAAGGTCGTTTTTTATTATATTGTGGGACCATGTCATGGTTTCTCCATCTTCGGTGAAGACTGTTTTCACGACAGTACAGGTGTTTTCACCGGTCATAGATTTATTAACAGTAGAGCTGTAGTGAGAGCTTTCTCCGACAGCATTCCTATACTCACCATGGCCTGAAGTGGACCCCACTGTCCAGACCAAAAATAGCTTTGTATAAGTAAAACTAAAACTTGTTATTGAATGCTATAA
>JABSRF010000321.1 GCA_013215275.1 Oligoflexales bacterium
GAAGGGTACTAAAAAGTCCCATATTACAAGGATCATCATAACCTAAACGACATTTTTTGATGGAAACTTCTGTTAAGCATTACCTATTCCTCATTGTTATGGCCCCATCTTCATTTGGACCAAGCCATTTCAGCATGCTTAGACCATAAGTGGATTTAATTACAGAATCAGAGTTTGCAAGGCTTTGCCTTAAGAATACCAATGGCTCACCAATGCCTATCAGGTCAATCATAATAAACTTTTCTTTTGTGTTCGTAACGATTTGGTCAAATTCTCTAAGAGAATTAACCTCGACCCCTTGAGCTTGCCAAACCACACCACCTCGCAGAAGGCTGATATCGTTATTGACCGTGTGGGGAAGCTTACCAGCAATCACAATGTACTCTTCTTTTTGGTGATAATCTTGGTCATAAGGGCCGTGATAAAATAAATACTTAAATAGTGGATGAGCTTCTTTGTACCAATCAGTGCCAAGGCTCTTTAAAAAGCTACGGTTAAGCTGTGTGAAAATGATTCCGCCGATTACGAGGAACGGTGCTTGCTTGTAGTAGAGGTAGCCATTATTTGGAGGGTTCTTCCCGTGCTTGATTTGTGGATTTAGGGACATGGGTTTTCCGTTTCGAAGAATCGCCAATGCCACGGTATCGCCAATCTGCTTTGTGTCAAATACGCTAAAAAATGATACCCTTTCACCCCTGAATTTAATTCTGGAGTCTGCTCCTATATCCTTGCCATCGATGTTAAGGATAATGTCTCCTGCTAGCAATTTCCCAAAAAACGGAGACCATGTGCCTACAAATGCTAGCTTAACCCCACCGGCTCCAGGCGGAATTTCGTGAAAATCAGAGCTGGCTGAGTTGGCAGTGGCGGACTGACTGATTTGGAGGCCCAGCTGCGGGTACCCATCGTATTTCCCGTCTTTGATATCGATTAAAAAATGCTCGACTACGGTGCTTGGGATAATATAGCCGGTGTTTTCAGCGCCAGAGTGTGATTGGAATGCGACTCCTACAACTTTTTGGTTTTGAAGCACTGGTCCACCACTATTTCCTGAGTTGATAGCAGAATCCACTTGGACAATCAGGTGTTTAGCATTGTGAGGGTGCACATAGCGTCGGTATTCGATCCGAGAAACGATCCCCTTGGTGATACTGAGTTGCTCACCACCCGTTGGGAAGCCTATGGTGGATACGGGAAATCGCAGCCTAGGAATCTCAGTGAAAGGGAGAGCTTTGAGGTCTTTAAAATAGTCGGTTTCTGCAACGCTGAGGATCGCTAAATCACAGTCGTGGGCTATGAAAGTTACGTACGCAGGGTAAGCTTTTTCATCGCCATCTTTCTGGACAGTAATGTAGCGGCCGTTAGCCACCACATGCGCGTTGGTCAGGATACGATTTGAGCCAATAAAAAATCCTGTACCGGTGCTTTTGCTTGCATTGCGATATGCCCAAGGCCTTCGAAAGTTTGGCTCTTGAGAGACGACTCTAATTTTAAAGATCGACCTTCGAATGGAGCTAAGAATCTTAACTTCTGAGGGGGAGGCAAAGAAGTCCAGCTGGCATCCAGCGGTGAGTAGCAATCCAAATTGGCTCAGCAAAAAAAATTTCCGAAGCACGTCAAGCCTCCCCACAAACCTATGATTATTTTAGCACGAGGCCTCGAAAAGGTAGGAAAAGGGCCAGATTTAAAAAAAATAGGTTTTTCTTTCTTTCAAAATGGAGTATGTATACCGATCTTATGGTTTATATAGAGGCCATTTGGCTTATGTATATTAGGATATCAGGAGAAACTCACAATGGCCAAGTCCACTCGCCGTGAAAAAGTAAAGTTAGTATCTACCGCTGGTACTGGAGTCTATTATACCCTTAACAAGCTGAAGGGTAAGGATAAGCTTTTATTGAAGAAATATGATCCCAAAGTCCGCAAGCACGTGGACTTTAAGGAAGCTAAGCTCACCAAGTAAGCCTCGGCTAACTCCCTAGCTCTATGGCTTTGTCATTTTTTCAGCTTGTACATGTTTATCAAACTCATCCTCTGTGAGAAGCTCGAGCGCAAGCGCCGACTCTCTTAGGGTTGTGCCGTCTGCCCAAGCTTTCTTGGCAATCTTTGCAGCATTGTCGTAGCCAATGACTTGGTTAAGCGCAGTGACTAGCATAAGAGAGTTGCGCAGGTGCTTTTCTATGACTTCGTGGTCAGGCTCAATGCCAGTGGCGCAGTTTTTATTAAAGCTGTTGCTGGCATCTGCGAGTAAGCGGCAAGATTCTAGTAAATTATGGATCATGACTGGCTTATAGACATTCAGCTCAAAGTGCCCATTTGCCCCAGCAAAGCCAATGGCTGCATCGTTGCCCATGACTTGCACAGCCACCATTGTGAGTGCCTCACATTGGGTCGGGTTAACTTTTCCAGGCATAATGGAGCTCCCAGGCTCATTTGCTGGAATTCTGAGCTCACCTATGCCGCACCGCGGACCACTTGCTAACATTCTAATGTCATTGCCTATCTTCATAAGTGCGGCCGCTAGGGTTTTAAAGGCACCGCTCATGCTCACAATGGCATCGTGGGCTGCCAAAGCTGAAAACTTGTTAGGGGCGCCTACGAATGGAAAGCCAGAAATTTCTGCTATTTTTTTAGCCACTCGTTCAGCGTATTCTGGGTGAGAGTTTAAGCCAGTTCCAACTGCAGTGCCACCAAGTGCAAGCTCATAAAGACCTGCGAGTCGCGACTCTATTTCCGATTCCGCATAGGCTAGCTGGTTGGCGTAGGCTCCTATTTCCTGGCCAAGAGTCAGGGGCGTGGCATCCATAAAGTGGGTGCGCCCAATTTTGACAATCGCTTCAAATTCTTGAGATTTTTTTTCAAACGTTGCCTTCAAGTTCCTCACTGCTGGAAGCAATTGCTCTTTTATCTCTTTTACCGCTGCAACATGCATAAAGGTAGGGAAGGTGTCGTTTGATGATTGGGATTTGTTTACATCATCATTTGGGTGAATGGGGTTTTTACTGCCAATTTCTCCCCCTGCAATTTCAATTGCTCTGTTGGCGATGACTTCATTTGCATTCATATTGCTTTGAGTGCCAGAGCCAGTTTGCCACACGACTAAGGGAAAGTGCTCATTGAGCTTCCCGGCAATCACCTCTTCGCACGCTTGATCGATGAGCTTGCATTTCTCCTCGCTGAGCTTACCAAGGTCTGAGTTCGTCAAAGCTGCTGCTTTTTTGACGACTCCCATTGCCCAGAATATTGAGCTAGGAAACGTTTGCCCACCAATCCTAAAGTTTTCTATGGACCTTTGGGTTTGAGCGCCCCAATAGCGGTCTGCGGGTACGTTGACGGTTCCTAAACTGTCGCTTTCCACTCTTTCTGACATACGTATCTCCTGCTTATTTATTGCCGTTTCTTCTTTGGTTGCAATCAGCAAAGCCTAAGTTAAACAATTTATACTTTTTTTAAAGTCTTTCTCTTGTGAATTAGCTTAGGATCATACAGCCTTTACTCGCTAGAGAAAATACCTTGCATAAATAGTGGCTTAGGGTCGCCAGCCCATCCTATGGATAACTCAATTCTAATGGGTTTTGAAAAGTCATCCGACGTGGTTAGCGAGAAGGGGCGGAAACATGACAAACAAATTAGCTGGATTCTTTACCCAACCTGAAACCAGAAGAATTTTGGTCGTCGACGACGAAGCTGAAATTCTTCAGATTATGGAGGAGTTTTTACTCCACTCGTTTCCAGAATCCCATATCGTTACCGCTGATGATGGACGAGAAGCTCTAGCTCTTGCTGTCCAAAGTCAATTTGACATCATTTGCACCGATCATCGTATGCCTATCATGTCAGGGGCTGAGTTCGTTAACCGAGTCCGTGGAGATGCGAACTCTCCGAACCAGCATACGCCCATCTTATTTGTCACGTCATTTATCGATGATGCTAAGAAATCAATAAAATTTAGAGATGATATCTTTTTCCTAAACAAGCCTTTTGATAGCACCAACTTAGTGCTCTATGTTGATTCTGTGATGCTCAAAACTGCTCTTGATACTGCCAGCCAGCGGCAAAAGCTATTGAAGCTGGAAAAAGAGTTTTATGAGAAGCAAAACCAGATCATTCAGAGAGCGCGGGTGGCATCTTATAGTGAATTTAGTTCGGGCATTGCCCATGAGCTGAATAACCCCTTAGCTGTGATTGAAGGCCTTGCCTATATTCTGGAGCAGGAGCAAGACTCAAATAAGGTGCGTGAGTATAGTAAGAAAATCATAGATAATGTTAGCCGTATGAAGGCAATTATCAATCACCTAAGGTAACTCCAAATAAATGTCCTACCCATTGATGGTTAATTTTAGTACAGTTCTGGCCTGTGATTGCGCAC
>JABSRF010000322.1 GCA_013215275.1 Oligoflexales bacterium
ATATTTCGAGTTTGAAAGGGAAGCAGTTAATGAGAGTTCCATTTTTAATTATGGTTTTATTATCTCGATCACCTATGGCATCTTGCTATATTGACTTCTTTATGGACATTGATCTTTCGGGATGTGAGAACAGCCTTGAGGGTAAAGAGCTCGATCAGAAAGACACTGACAAAAATATCAGGATTGTTCATGAAAGCCGAGATCACTTTATCGATTTTGATGATTAGGATCGATTTTTAGCGCCTATCACTGCAAAAACTCTGATGGTGATTTTTGTTGATGTGATCACTATTTACCTCCTTCAATTTTAAGAATAACTCCCCCTAAACCCTCACTGCTTAGGCAGTTGGCAAGTCCTTTAGTTTCAAGCGCTGGAAAGATCGGCGTGCAGCAATCCAAAATTTTAAGTATTTTATCAACGACATTGCTTGTGTCCATGGTGGAGGTGTTTTAGAGCAGGGAGTTTGTTAGAAAGTTTTAAATCATGTTTTATTTTAAAAATAACTATAGTTAATATAAATATCATCTCATTTATTCTAAATGTCTTGCAATTTATATTAAAAACAATAAATTTATTCCATCGGGGTCTGGCTGCGACAGATTCGCAAAAGCCTAAACGCTTTGGTCTTGATGGATAGTTTGTTAAAGGAAAATTCGTTATGAATGGAACTGAGGGATTAAAAAAGTTTTTACTTCTTTCTTATGAGGAACTTGAAAAGTTAAATTTAGAGGCCAAACATAGGGCTCAAGATACCAATTTGAGCTATGAAAATGTTCGTGATCACTACATAAACTATCTAAAAGAAGAAAACCGTATTAAAGCAGTGACCCTATGCTTCTCAGATCTTGAGGGTAGGTTTCATATGCTTGATTATGATAAAAAGTTTTTGATTTCCTCCTATCAGAACCTCACGTTCGATGGTTCATCCATCAATGGTTTTTCTAATGTTGAACAGTCAGATTTGAAGATTAATCCTGATTGGAAGTCTTTTCGTTGGTTGCCAGGAGATGTTTTCGGGCCAGGGAAGGTCATTGTATTTGGTCAAATCATGGACCATGATGGAAGCTACTATCACTCTGATATGCGTTCTCAGCTTCAGTTGTATGTAGAAGAGCTTGGCAAAAAGCATGGTTATCGTCCCAACGTCTCCGTGGAGTGCGAGGGCTTTTTGTTAGACGGAGTGAATGCTGAGCAAAATTATGTTCGCCAAGATGGCTTTAAGTTGGTGTCCTCAGGAGGGTACTTTAACTCCTTGCCTCAAGATCCACTGCGTAAGTTTATTGATTGTTTTGCAAATGCCCAAAGAGCTATGGGATTTGAAAATGAAAAGGATCATCCAGAAGTTGCTCCATCCCAGTTTGAGTTAAACTACACCTATTGTGATCCGGTTACTGCTGGTGATCAGTTGCAGCTTTATAAGCTGCTGGCTAGGCAGATTGCAAATAATATGGGCATGACTGCCAGCTTTTTACCTAAGCCAATTGCTGGTATTAACGGCAACGGGATGCATTGCAATATTTCGATTAGTAAGGACGGTAAAAACCTATTTTTTGGTGGAGAGCCTGGAGCTCTGTCTAATTTAGCTTATGATTTTATTGATCGAGTGCTTTTTAGTGCAAATGATATTAGCTTGATTTTAAATTCGAGCGTAAACTCTTATCGTAGGCTTGATCCAAAATTTGAAGCTCCAAACCAAATTAAATTTTCAAAAAATGACCGAACCTCAATGGTAAGGATCCCTATGGCTAACGAGAACTCTGCTAGGATTGAGGTTCGTACCGTTGCTCCTGATGCCAATCCATTTATGGTTTTCTTGTCCTTGCTAAAAACTGGCCTAGAAGGCCCTGTCGACGATGCAGCAGAAAACACCCAGAAGAGGTCTAGGACTCGTTTTATTCCAGATAACATCAATGACGCTATCCGGCATTTCAAAAGCAGCGAGCACATTCAAAAGATTATTGGAAGCGATGCCAAAGACAAGTTTGTTTCATGCAAACTAGCGAGTGCTCATAGGTGTCCAAGAGCGCTTGGTCAAAATATTAAAGAATCTGAAATTTGGTTTCATCATGAGGTGACAAACCAGCTTCTATGGTCAAAATTTTAGCTTTCATAAATGAGATAATCAGCAGCTTTTGGTTTTTTCCAAAAGCTGCAGCCTCCTAACGATAAAGGAGAAAATCTTATGTTATATAGTGTATGGTATTTTTTTCTTTAACTCAAGCAAAGCTATTTTTGTTAAGCAACTTCATTTTCTCGACTTAATTAGAGTTATTTTTAAAAAGTTGATTTGTACTTTCAAAACCTTTTGAAATAGATTTTTTAGAGACTTTTTTCATTAAAAATGATTCGCGATGTTGTTGTAATATACTGTTATAACTTAATAAAAATGGATAAATTTGACATAATTGAAGGTTTATAATAAACGAATAAGTCAGTGGTTAAAACGCCAATCACGCGTAAGTATAAGTGAATTAGAGTTTGATAATCAACTAAACCTAAGCAAGTTCACTTTTTTCACTGAATTTTTGTTACCTTTATCGTCAAAAAAGACTGCAAGATATCTGCTTGCTAAACGCAGAGGGCTGTGGATTTTGCCCCAACTGAGAGAGGAATAGGCTAAAAAAATCACCTGAACCCCAAGAACCCCTTACCGAAAGGAATGTGCAAACATGCTGCATCTGCTAAAAAAACTCCTAATATTCTGGTCAAAATTACAAGCCTGGCTAAAAATCATCATTGGAATGGTTTTGGGCATAGCAGCAGGGATCATGCTTGGGACTGATGCACAATTTTTACAGCCGATCGGAACTGTGTTTATCAATGCAATCATGATGTTGGTTGCCCCAGTCGTCTTCGTTTCGCTGGTTTGCGGCGTGATTTCTATGAAGGACCCATCGCGCATGGGGAGGATCGCTCTAAAAACTTTCGGTGTCTATTTCACGACCATGGCCAGTGGGACTACGATTGCACTCTTCATGTCTTCAGTGGTTTTTAAGCCTGGTAAGGGTGTTTTTTTGAGCTCATTGACCTCAAAAGGGGTCCAGCAGGTTGGTCCAAAAGCCTTTAGTTTAATTGATACGCTTGTGGGCATGGTGCCTGCTAATATCATGGTTTCTTTCACCGAAGGCAACATCTTACAGGTGATCGTGTTTGCCCTACTATTCGGAGTTGCCATTACCCTCTCGGGGGAGGCAGCAAAGCCGGTGGAGGACTTTTTTAACGCTCTATCAGCGGTTCTTTTCAAGTTTGTTGGAATAGTCATGAGCTTTGCTCCTTACGGAGTCTTCGCACTTATGGCAGTTGTCTCTGGAACACAGGGACTAGATGTTATCACGGCTTTGATGCACATGGTCGGGGTCATCTACCTTTGCTGCCTGCTAGTCATGGTGCTCATTTATGGAACTGGCCTCAGCTTAGCTCGCTTGAATCCATTGATGTTTTTTAAGAAGATGCTGGAAGCCCAAGCTGTAGCCTTTAGCACCACGAGCAGTGCTGCCACCCTCCCAGCTAACCTTAAGGTTGCAGAGAACAAGTTAGGCGTCAGTAGAAGCATTGCAGGCTTCGTGCTCCCCTTAGGCTCAACAGTTAATATGGACGGTTTGTCGACCTATATGGGAGTGATCGCTGTTTTTGCTGCTAATCTATATGGTATCGAGCTTTCCATTTCAGACATGCTTACGATTGTGTTTACCTGCACCATCGCTGCAGTAGGCTGTGCCGGAGTTCCAGCTGCTGGCTTAGTGGTACTCCCTATGATTTTGAGTGCTGTAGGCTTGCCTCTGGAAGTGGTTGGTATGGTTGCTGCTGTTAACAGGGTGATCGATATGGTTAGTACCACGATGAACATTACTGGGGATACTTTTGCTTCTGTGATCGTAGCTAAGAGCGAAGGTGAGCTAAACTTAGAGCTATATAATGATGGCAAGGCTGTTTCAGATCCGCTTGGACTAGAAGTCCCAGAGAATGAACAGTATACCCCAATTTTTAACTAATCTTATTTTGCTAGCAAGTAATTCCATGGATCAATTATCAGATATTATTCGAAAAAAAGTCACTGCTGCTTTAAGTGACTATCAGATGATCGCAGAAAATGATCGTATTCTTTGTGCTGTTTCAGGTGGCAAAGACTCGACGATTCTTGCGCTGATGCTGAAGCAAATCATGAAAAAGTCCAAGGTCCCCTTTACCTTTGGCGCGGTCATCCTCGACCAGAAGCAGCCAGGATTTAACTTGGAACAGTATGCTGCATGGTTAGAGTTGCAGGGAATTAGGTAACTCCAAATCTTGAATTCAATAAGAAAATGCAAAATTAATCTTGCCGTCCAAAATTCAAAGAAAAATTGTACTTGAAAAAAATA
>JABSRF010000323.1 GCA_013215275.1 Oligoflexales bacterium
TTGAAACCTCAAATAGCCAAATATATCAACTACCTAAATTGCTTACTAGTTAGTCAATAGTATGGGACCAGTGCCCTAGCTGCAATGATACATGAAAAAAAAAATAGTTTTGTTCCACAGTGATCCTGTCGATACGTTATCTATACAATCAAACAAAAGAGGGTATTTTATGAGTATTTCCCAGGATACTTATGTCAATTTTTGGGTGGGCAATGGATATTTGTTTTCATAGCTCACAACTTATCGATTGGCTCAAAAACGCTGAAGTGTCATCGTTTTACTTAGAGGGTTGCTAGGCTGCTTTATGCAGCAGCCCTAGCTAGCAAAGATTAGTCGATAATATCAAAGTTGTAACTTGGTTTCTTCTTAAGGAAGCCAATGATTTTAGCAATGTTTTTGTCTTGATTTTGGTCCATTTGATTGCGGCTTTCAGAAAAAATATTTTTCTGCCGGTTGAATATGAACTCCGTCAAGGCTTTGATTTGCTCTTTGGTCTCGCTATCAATACTTTTGTCAGCAATGATTCCTGAGCTTCTTGACAGCACAGCACTCATGCAAAACAGAGATATTGCCATATCTGCGATGCGCTTTTGAGTAAGCTCATTTCCAATGATTTTTTTCCCAAGCTTTATGAGTGTGTTTTCAACTTTTATGGAAAACTCTCTGACCATCAGACTAAGGTCATCACCAAGGGGCTTCAATTCAGGGTCAACCTTTGATAGATACTTGGAACCGATCATTTTCTGGACTCTTTTGAGTGCAAAGTCACGAGCAAAGTCAGTCAAAACTCCAAGTGACTTGATGGGGTCATTGAGGACCTTTGAGACATCTGCAATCTTGCCAAGTTCTTTGAGTATATCGGAAGGGCCTTTAATTCCAGATAAAGCGATGAAGATCCGTAAAATTTCATTGGTTCCCTCAAAGATCAGGTTGATGCGGCTATCACGCATAATCCTTTCATAGGGGTACTCGCGCATATAGCCAATGCCAGCCGCTATCTGCAGGGAGATGTCCGAGACTTCCCAAAGTGCCTCAGAGCCAAATACTTTACACATTGCGGACTCTACTGAGTAATCACTCATGCCCTCATTGATAAGCCCAGTCGTTAGATAAACCATGGATTCGGTTGCATAAGTGAGTGCTAGCATCTCTACGAGCTTTTCTTGAATCATGCCCATATCGATCAGATGTTGGTTAAACTGCTTGCGCTCTAGGGTATGTGCTGTCGCTAACTTGATCAAAGTCTTCATGCCACCAACAGCTCCAGACCCTAAGGATAACCTTCCAGAGTTGAGAACGTTCATGGCTATTTTGAAGCCCTTACCAGGCTGGCCAATCATGTTCTCGGCTGGAACGACCACATTATCGAAAAAAACAGCCCGAGTATCCGATCCCCGGATCCCCATTTTCTTCTCTTTTTCGCCTACAGAAACCCCCTTCATGCCTTTTTCAACAATAAAACAAGATATCTTTTGCTTTTTGGTGCCATCTTTTTCTTCATGATCGGTTTTACAAAAAACTGTAAAGAAGTCTGCAATACCTGCATTGGTGATCCAAAGTTTTTGACCAGAAATTGAGTAGGTTTTGTCTCCGTTATCAACTGCTTTGGTTTTGATAGAATAAGCATCAG
The DNA here is from genome assembly GCA_013215275.1 of Oligoflexales bacterium. GTDB lineage: Bacteria > Bdellovibrionota_B > Oligoflexia > Oligoflexales > Bog-1112 > JABSRF01. The sequence continues at coordinate 1,631 of JABSRF010000323.1, forward strand.
AACCCGAGCCAGGTTCTGTGAGGCAAAAAGCAGCCCATTTCTCTCCACTTGCAAGCTGAGGTAACCACTTTTCTTTTTGCTCTTTTGTCCCCTCATTGATGAGGGCTTTATATCCAATGGATTGATGAGCTCCTAGAGTGGTTGCAATGGATCCGTCAGACCCGGAGATTTCTGAAAAGACCCTTGCATTTAGGGATGGATCTAGCTCCATTCCTCCAAACTCTTCTGGCACAGTCAGGCCACAAAGCCCCATCTGTGAAAGCTGTTCTAAGACTTCGGCTGGGATTTCTTCTGTTTGATCAAATTTTTCGCTGTCAAAGCTATCTTTCGCGAGGGACTGAACGCTATTGATGATCTCGACAGCCAGTTCTTTCTGCTTGTCAGAAAAAAGCGGGTAGGGAAAAAGTTGGTTTTCTTCAACCTCTCCAAAGAAAAGCATCTTAGCGAATGATGGAATGCTGTCACCGGTCATGATGAACTCCTTTATTTGTTTTACCATTAGAGGGTCAGTTTCTAAGGCTTACAAAAAATCTGAGGGTAAGTGAGCTGCAAGTGCTGCAGCGCTTTCCATTGCACCTTCTACGCGCCCTCCCGCTAGCCAGTCTCCAATATATGCTAGCCTGCTATCAGAATCCCACAAAAAGTTGCGATCAGCACTGCTTTCACTGGAAGCATACCGCCACCGATGCAGCTGTGCGTAGCGAAGCTTCGGATGATGCCCTAGACGCTTAAAAAGCTGACTTAGGATCTCTGATTGAATCCATTCAGCATCTGCGCCTAGGTGCTGGGCTGACCACCGAGCATTTGCATGGACAGTCCATTTAAGCCCGTGCTCGCAGCTTTGGCTTGCGTACCAAGAAAGCACAGGATCCTTCATAAATGCATTATGCCACTCAATTGGCATATCGTCAGTGATGAGCATAAGTGCCAGGCAAGGGTACATCTTAGTTTCAGGGAAAGGAATTTTAGAATGTTGTTGCCAAAAACAGATTCCCTGGGGAGATGGAATGGATAATACGCAGGTATCGAAGCCATCAAAGCATTGTCCATCCTTAGTCTTTATCTGCCAAAGGTCCCCTGATTTGTTAAGCTCTGAGACATGGGTGCTTAGTTTGATGTCGACACCCATAGACCAAAACTTCAGAAAAGAATTCATACTTGGATTGCCAATATACCTTTCGTGTTCTTTGGCCTGAATCCCTTCCCCAGACTCTCCAAAGTACCCAACTGATCCCGAAATTTTTTTTATGAGGGCGCAATCGCTTATTTCTTTAAAGTGATTTTTGAGTTCAGGATTTTTATTGGTAAAGAATTGGGCTCCTAAGTTGAATGAGCCAAAATCCTTATGCCGACGCACACTACAACGTCCTCCAATTCCTCGGCTTTTTTCAAATAGGGATATTTTTTGTGCTTCTTTTCGTTGTAAATAAGAAAAAAAGCAGGCGCTAACGCCTGCTCCAATCACCGCTAATTTTCTTGCCATTGATGCTCCTTAAGAGGTGCGTCACTCTTCTGACCCACCTTCCAATCAATTAACCATAGAGGACTCTGCCAATGCTGGTGATTAGTTGCTCGCTTGTCTCTAGGTATCGAGCATTGATCTCCAAAAATCCACCATAAACAATATGTGCCAACAGATGGGCAATGGCTACTCCGAACCCAGCTCTACGAAAGCTATCATTGGGATGGTGCTCTGCAATTAAGACAACCAGCATTAGGCTTACCACAAGCCCCTGAGCAAAGCCAGTAAACAAGCCAATGCCAGGCATCAGTTTATTGATATCGATAAAGCTCCAAACACCGACGTAAAGAAAAGCAAGGGCGCACCCTGTGGTGTAATGGATGAGGCCACCAAACATCCGTGCTTTCTTCATATCCGGCGTAAATATGCTTCCAATGGCACCAACCATATCGGCGTTAGCTAGCCTTGAAAAGTGTATTATATAAAGAAATAGAGTCATTGCACTTGTGGCGATTAGGCCTGCAACGATGATCTGGATGGTAGACATGGTAAATTCCTTTGTCTGGTTAATCTTACAGTGTTTAGTACGAGGCAGTATGGCTCTAGGTTGGTTGTCTGAAAAAATCATACCCAAAAGGATGAGTTAAGAGGAGTGGGTGGTTGTAATTTAGATTGTTTCCTTTAAGGCAGACTCATCATCTGCAGTTTTTGTTTGAGAGCTAAGATCTTTGTCAGATTTGGTATGAATATCTCTTCGTAATTTTTTGGCTTGCTATCTCCTAGCAACTGATAGTCATTGCGAAGCTCTTCCACACCAGCTGAAAGCTGTTTGATCGCAAAAGCTGCCATGATAGAGCCAGCCCCCATGATGGCCACAGAGGTAGCACCTTTGACCACCTTAGGGTCAAGTTTGTGGTTTTCTGCAAACCTAGTGATTGCTACATCGTCTAGTTTGACTAATTGTCTGCTGTCTATTTCTGCCTTACTTAACTGGGAGTATTTGCTCCGAAATTCCTGATAGCTAAGCCGCCTTTTGTCTTTTGGGGTAATTTCCCATTTTCTAAGTTTGGAAAAACCAGTCTTGAGGATGGCCGTGGAGCCGACCGTGCCCATAACACCACTCAAAAATAGGAGCCAGGGAATGCTTTCGTTTTCTACTTTAGTCTGGCTGTTCGTCCCGGTTCGATATGTAATGGCCCAGACGGAACTAGACAATCTTCAGTTAAAATAGTTCATGAAGGAGGATTGTCATGGCCAAGATCA
>JABSRF010000324.1 GCA_013215275.1 Oligoflexales bacterium
GGGATAATTGCTAAACCTATGAGTATCGTGGAGTTAATGACCGTTAGAGTGCGTCAATAGATCGAGACCAGTGCCTACGACCTGAACACAGTTATTTTTCGGATTATTTTTAAGCAGTCGATCAAGAATCAGTCTTGTAGACTTAGCTTTTTAAGTAGCAACCATCTTCTGCCTTACAGGGCACCATGATTCCCTTCTTTTCGATTATTTTTAAGCAGTCGTCACTGAAGCCAGTGAATTTGACCTCTTTGTCTAAGCTTCGGTATTTATCTGCGACAACCTTTAAAGCTTCCAACGCAGAATGATCCCAGACTTTGCTCTCTTCAAAATTGATGTAAACTTTGTTTGGATCTTCCTTGGGGTTGAACAAGTCTTTAAAGTTAGAAATTGAACCGAAAAACAGTGGTCCACCCAAGTGGTAAGTCTTAGAGCCACAAGCGTTCATTTCTTTGCTGGCTTCTAGGTGATGTGCGTTCTTCCAAGCGTAGGCTAGGGCTGACATAACCACTCCAGCAAGAACTGCAATGGCTAAATCATACTGTACGGTCACCGCAGAAACGAGGACGATCACCAAAGCGTCAACTCTGGGAACTTTATGAATCACCTTGAAGCTTGTCCAAGCGAAGGTGCCTATGACCACCATAAACATTACGCCACTCAAGGAGGCTATGGGAATGATTTCGATGAGGGCCGAACCGAACATTATAAATAGGATTAAGAATACCGCAGCGAAAACTCCTGAGAGGCGCTTTCGTGCACCTGAGCTAATGTTGATCATACTTTGACCAATCATTGCGCATCCACCCATGCCGCCAAAAAAACCAGTAACCACATTGGCGAGGCCCTGTGCCATGCATTCACGACTGTTTTGGCTACGGGTATCGGTGATCTCATCAACCAATGACATAGTTAGCAAGCTTTCAATGAGGCCTACACCAGCCAGGGTGACTGAATAGGGGAGGATGATACTCAGGGTTTCCAGTGTGAAAGGAACAGTTGGTATTGAGAAGGAGGGAAATCCACCCGATATGCTTGCAATGTCTCCGATACACTTTGTTTCGAGGCCTAAAGCCTGGGTAAGTGCGAAAGCTACCCCAATGCCAGCAAGTGGAGCAGGCAGAGCTTTCGTGAATTTAGGAAGGAAATAGATCACGAGCATGGTGATCAATGCAATGCCTACCATGAGGTAAAGCTCACGACCACTCATCCATGTAGAAAGGCCTGAGGACGGATCAATGGTCTTAAATTGGTTTAACTGTGCGAGGAAAATGACAATAGCTAGACCGTTCACAAAGCCAAGCATAACAGGATAGGGAATGATTTTGATAAAGCGTCCCAGATTGAAAACTCCTGCAATGATTTGAAGGAAGCCCATTAGAATCACTGCAGCAAAAAGATATGAAACTCCGTGTTGCTGGACAAGGGAAACCATCACGACAGCGAGTGCACCGGTTGCTCCAGAGATCATGCCTGGTCTACCACCAAACACTGAGGTAATGAGGCAGACGAAAAAGGCAGCGTATAAGCCAACCAACGGTTCCACATGGGCGACAAAAGCAAAGGCAATTGCTTCAGGGATCAGTGCTAAAGCCACCGTTAGTCCAGATAGAAGCTCGGTCTTATTCGATTTACAAAATACTTTTTCTAACATCATATCCCTTTTGAGAAAGTGTTCCAAAGTTAGCTTGGAGATCCTAGTAAAATGAAAAAATAAATTTTCTCTCAAACACCACGGTAGGAGGTATTGCTTGAAGGTTTGGACATAAACGCGCTTAGCTTTTAGCCCAAGCGCGTGAATAAAGCAAATTGTTTTCGAAGACCTATCAATTTGAGGCTCGTTGAGCAAATAAAATCAATTGCTTACTTAAATCTTACCCGTTTTATTTGGGCTATAAGCTTCTGCTATTGATAGCCTAATGAGCTTTTTCTAAGCATTTAAGCTGATCAACCGAACCTTTTTATATGGCAAGATTATGGTCTAAAGGACTGATTTGCATGACGAATTTTCCAAACTTAGAAAAGGTTCTTATATTATTCATTCTTAGTCATTTTTATGCCTGTGATTTGAAATTGCCGGACAGTGAGGAAGATGAAATGGATGAAGCTGCCTTAGAGGAGCGTTTAGGACGAGAGATTCCAAGTGACTATGAGAATAAAGATAAAAAATACTTCCCTTCGAAACCAGCAGCAGACTCCTGTATTGGAGAGATAAGCTCTATCAAGTCTGCTTATGGACAGTTTGTCTTTACCATCGACCATGAGCTGGTAGACCCTTGCCACTTAAAGGGTTACGTTGTGGGCTTAATGGAAGAGCTGCAGGTTAAACGGAGCAATCAAGGATTCTACTTTATTGACTACTTACCTGAAGGCAAGCTTGATATCGTCTTAGAGATAAAATCGGAGCTTTCTTTTAAATACGAGAAAGGCCTAGCCCTTAGGCTTAATGGTATGGTTGTGGTTGGTGGCATCCGGGTTAGCAAAGAAGGGATGGAAATTCCTGAGGTTGGTCAACTCACGGGACAGGCTTTTCTGACAGATTCAGAAGATCATGCCGGCATCAGAGTCTATGTGCCAGGTACCCACTATGAAACTGTGACCTTGGCTGATGGGAGCTATCGTATTGAACCCTTTGTGCCTGTTGGAACGCACAACCTGTTTTTCGAAAAATCTGATTACCATCATGGGCAGATTGAAGCCATAAACATTAGTAGCTCTGCTACGATCCCTACCTTTGATATCACCCTAGAGCATGATCAAGGTGAGGATGGGTTTCTCTTCCTGGCAAACAAAGATGGAGAATACCCTTCTCGGACAGTGCCCATTAGTGTCGGAGGCGGAAAGGAAGCGCGTCTGATGAAGATATCTGAGGATAGTTTGTTTCAAAATGCATCATGGCAGCCAGTTGTCTCCTCAAGCTTTTTTACCTTTGACTCTGAAGGACCAAAGACCCTTTACTTAAAGTTTCTTCAGGACGACGGCCATGAAAGCCAAACTTACGAAGCAAGCGTGACGGTGATCGCTTCGCAAGAACAGGATGGTTCTATCGAGGAGGGTGCTTGGACTCAATTGAGCAGTGAAAATGCTCCCTCTAGCCGAAGCTCTCATGCTGCGGTGTGGACAGGCTCACACGCCTTTATTTGGGGGGGTGATGCCGGGGGAGAATCTGACTCCTGGGGGGACGGATTTCTTTTTGACCCCTTTAGTCATTCCGGTGCAGGAAAATGGCAGACGATTGCGAGCGATCAGGCTCCAAGCCCACGCTTTGATGCCGGTGCTTTGTGGACAGGTAGCGAGGTCTTCGTATGGGGAGGAGCCTCCTATCAGAGCGGTGAATATGCTTTAGAAGATTCTGGTGCCCGTTATGATCCAAGCTCCGATTCTTGGGCTTCGCTTGCAACTGAGAATCAGCCCAGTGCGAGAGCAGGTCATTTGACGGTTTTAGGAGAGGACCGAGTTTATATTTGGGGCGGATTTGATGGGATTAATGAGGAAGAAAGGCAGGTTCTAGGGAACGGGGCTATATACGATCTACTTAATGATAGCTGGATTCCTATGCCTGAATCTGGTGCTCCGAGTGCTCGAGAAAAAATGCAGGGTGTTTGGATTGGTGATAAATTGATGATTTGGGGTGGCTTTGATGGCTCTTCGTCCCTTATGGACGGAGCTATATTTGATCCTGCCGAGGGCTCTTGGGTGGCTCTTAGCTCTGTTAATGCTCCGTCTGCTCGTCATGATCACAACATGATTTGGACAGGTGAGAAGGTGCTCGTTTGGGGGGGGCAGTCCAGCGATGGTGATCTAGCTCTAGCGACTGGAGGCCTCTATGATCCCTTGACTGATTCTTGGACTGCCGTAAGCATGGACAATGCTCCAAGTGCACGGTTTCTAGCTTCTGGAACATGGACAGGTGAGAAGTTCATGGTTTGGGGAGGTCAAAGCGACTCCTTGTCACCCTCTCTCAATGATGGTGGCATTTACTCTCCTGCGACCGATTCCTGGCAACCACTCCCGGCTTATGAGCCGCTTTTGGGGCGTTCAAACCATGGTGCAGTCTGGACAGGCTCTTCAGTGCTTGTTTGGGGGGGAGAGGGCCTAGGCAGCATGTTTAGTGATGGGGCCCAGTTCGGCTTTTCAGAAAGTGATGACGCTGAAGCCCCTTAGTTTTTAGCTTGAGCAGAAAGCTCGGTAAACTTCGGAACTTTCCTCACTCACTAAGCAATTACTTTCATTTTTTGAAACCCCTTGACCAATCGGGTTGTTCTCTAGATTTAAGCTAGTTAGTCGCTGTAGCGAAATATAAAATACCTTTATTTAAAGGCTTTTGACTTCATATAGCTCTTTACTTACTTTA